>NZ_BAAHAP010000028.1:0-66946 GCF_054777495.1 Echinicola sediminis
ATTTAGTTGGATGGGCAATTCCCAATGGGTATTGCTTATTATTTGTGTTTAGGTGTTGGGCAGTCAAATCCAATGTTCTGTCAAGCAAGAGCTCAAAAGTTTTGTAATGTTACCTTAAGGCTTTAAATCTACATATCAAATGCTAACCACCTCTCTGGAATTTGGTATATTTTTACCTTGTGTGTTTTTTTTATATTGGTTTGTTTTTCACAAAAACCTCAGGTTCCAGAACGCCCTTTTGTTGGTAGCAAGCTACATCTTTTATGGTTGGTGGGACTGGCGATTTTTATTCCTTATAGCCTTTAGCAGTATCGTCGACTTTACTGTTGGTAATCTCTTAAACCAAACAGACTCTTCTCGCAAGAGAAAATGGCTGTTATCGCTTAGTATTATTGTCAACTTGGGATTATTGGGCTTTTTTAAATATTATAATTTCTTCGTGGACAGCTTTGTGGATACATTCACCTTGTTGGGCCAGCCTTTTACTGTACACCGTCTAAATATCATTTTGCCAGTTGGAATTAGTTTTTACACCTTACAGACACTTAGCTATACTTTTGATGTCTACGATGGCAAACTTAAGGGAACTAAGGATTTCCTTTCCTTCTTTGCCTATGTAAGCTTTTTCCCCCAATTGGTGGCAGGTCCCATTGAAAGAGCGACCCAGTTGCTTCCCCAGTTTCAACGACCAAGGGTGTTTGAATATGATAAGGCTGCTGATGGTATGCGCCAGATTCTTTGGGGCTTGTTTAAAAAAATTGTAGTTGCCGATAATTTAGCCCGGTTTACAGGAGAAGTTTTTACCAATTACTCGGACCACACCGGCAGCACCTTATTTTTAGGGCTCTTAATGCTAGCCGTACAATTTTATTGCGACTTTTCTGGTTATTCGGATATTGCTATTGGAACTGGAAGACTCTTCGGTTTTACATTGATGAAGAATTTTGCCTTCCCTTTTTTCTCAAGAAACATTGCAGAACTCTGGCAACGCTGGCACATTTCTCTGATCACCTGGTTCAAGGACTATTTAGTAAATCGGTTCAAAGGATTTAAAAAATGGCAGGTGGCCAGAAATATATTTCTCATCTTTTTGATCACAGGAATCTGGCACGGCGCCAATTGGACCTATATCATTTGGGGCGTCCTTCATGGGCTGTTGTTTATGACGTTGGTATTTTCAAAAAACAGAAAAAGATACAAAACCGTGGTTGCCAAAGGAAGGATTTTCCCCACTCTTGGAGAAGCCGGATTAATGTTAAAGACATTCCTTTTGTTTGCTATGACCGGAGCATTCTTTGGGATTCAATCCGTTACCGGAAGTGTAGAATACACCGCAGGATTATTTGACTTATCCCTTTTTAGCACGCCATTCCTTCCTCCTAAAAGAGCCCTTATAGGCATGCTTATAATGTTTGTAGTGGAGTGGTTCCAACGTGAAAAGGAACATGGACTCGACATGACAGGATTGAAAATTTCAAGTCCAGTGAAGTTGGGAAGCTATTATTTATTACTATACGCCATTTTCTTCTACGGTGGCAGATCTCAAGATTTCTTATACTTTCAATTTTAAACCGCCATGAAACGTTATCTGATAAAAGTTGGACTATTTATTCTCCCTATGGTGCTGTTACTGACACCAATTGAAATATTTCTTAGGGAAAATCCTTATAAAGCCAAAAGAAACCACCTGAAAGAACACAAAGATTCGATCGAGGTCCTTATTCTTGGCCCCTCCTATTCCTTCCGGGCCATGAATCCAGAATTTTTTGACATTCCCACTGCTTCACTTGCCCATGTCGGAAGTGCTGTGAATACCAATCTGATGCTTTTCGATAAATACGCGTCAGAACTTCCTAATCTCAAATATGTGTTCTTTGATCTTTCCCTTGGTTTTCTAGAGAGAAATAACGGTGATGGTTGGGAAGGCAACCATCTTTTGAACATCTATTATGGGGTACAGAATCAAACCAACACCATCAAGAACCATTTTTTACTCACAGCCAACTTCCAATTTTATATAAAACTAATGGCCAGCTATCTGTACGACAACGATAACATGGAGCTCTTTAATAATTACGGGTTCATCTACAAGCTTTCCAAGCGAAATGACCTCTTCAGAGAATATGGCTATGATGTGGAAAAGTTGCAAAAATCCGGAGAACTGTTCAAAGGACTTGACTTTCAGAATGAAGTAAATGAAGAAAACTACAAAATGAACACCGAGCTCCTCCATTCATTCATCCAAGAGTGTACTTCCCGGGATATAGAAATTATCTTCATTTCACCTCCCAAATTTTACCTAAACAATGAAAAAACACTCCCTTTAATGTCAGAAAGAAGACAGAATTTTCTGGAAGGTTATAAGGACAAGAAAAACATCCACTTCTGGAATTACGAAACCTATCAGGAGAAAAAAACCGAATTGTTTTATGATGAAACCCACTTAAACCCAGAAGGAGCCAAACAATTTTCGACCTTCATCAATGATAAACTGGTCAGCCTCTACAGACAAAAACAACAGGCCAAATTAAAATAAGTCCATCAATAAATAAGAATAAATCTAAATAAAAACAGTTTTATTTGGACTGGTTCAAAAAAATGGCCTAGCTTTGCAGCTGTTAAGAATTAGTCTAAATAAAACAGTCCATGAAATATAGTCTACTAACAGCCGTGCTTGTTTGTGCCTACACCTTTGTTTTTGCACAGACAGGGCAGCTCAAAGGAACGGTAAAAGATCAAAACGGCAACAACATCGCCTATATCAATGTACTTTTAAAAGACACCAAGCTGGGTACATTATCCGATGAAAATGGTCACTATACCATCAACAATATCCCAGCGGGAAACTATACGGCGGTCTTTAACTCTTTCGCTTATGCAGGACTAAGCAAAACCCTGAGCATTAAAGAAGGCCAAACCACCCAGTTGGATGTTCAGCTTGAGGAAGGCCAAATGCAGCTGCAGACCGTGGAAATTCTTGGACGGGCAGAGACCAGCTATAAGAACACCAACTCGTTCATCGGAACCAAATCCTCCACCCCGCTTAGGGAAGTGCCCCAGTCCATTGGTTATGTAACCAAGGAGCTGGCACTTGACCAGGGAGCGTTCAGGGTCAATGATGTGGTCAAAAACATCAGCGGGGTAAATCAATACACCTTCTATAATGACATTACCATCCGCGGCCACCGAATCAAAGGCCAGGACATTTCTGGAAACCTGGTCAATGGCATGAGGGCTTTTACCAGCTTTTGGAAGCAGCAATTGATCCCTCATATTGAGCGGGTAGAAGTAATCAAAGGCCCTGCCTCGGCACTTTTCGGCAATGCTTCAGCCGGCGGGACCATCAACAGGGTAACCAAAAAGCCACTTCCAGAGGCGCGACAGTCTATAAGCTCCACCGTAGGCAGCTTCAATACCTTCAGGATTTTGGGAGATTTTACCGGCCCCATGAGCGAGGACAAAACCCTGCTCTACCGACTGAACCTTGGCTATGAAGATTCAGGTAACTTCCGTGATTTACAATATGACAAAAACCTGATCATAGCTCCTTCTTTCTCTTTTTTGCCCTCAGACAAAACACTATTGAATTTTGATATCGTCTATCAGAAATCAGATGGCAGACTGGACCGAGGACAAGCGGTATTTGGAAACGGCGACCTTTTTTCCGTTCCCATCACCAAATCGCTGAATGCAGCAAATGATTACCTAAAAGAAGAAAGCATCAACGCCACCATTTCCCTCCGCCATGAGTTTTCTGAGGGTTTCAGCTTTAACTCCATCTACATGAGGTCCAATTACAGCGAGGACCTCTTAGAACATCGGGGCAATAATAAATTCGCCAATCTGGGCGATGGAAGTCTCGATATCGAAAAAGTGGAAATGAGAGTGGGCATGCGAAAAAGAAGCTGGAGCAACAATAACTTCAACAACTATTTCAATTATGACTTCAGCACAGGAAGTATCGATCACAAACTTCTGGTAGGTTACGACTATTTCCAGCAGGCCCTCCACCCTGGAGGCTCCCAGCTACAGGCCAGAGGCTACCTGACTGCTGACCGAACGGGCTCCATCAATTCTTATAATCCGGCTAATAAAGACCAATATGCGCTGGATGCCAATGGCAACCCTATTCCTGTGGTAGAACATTTTGACCTTACGGATCCCTTTGCCAATAAGCTGAGAGACCTCAGCAAATACATTTACAGCTCGAATGTCTATGCCCAGTCCCAACTCCACTCTCACGGGATATATCTCCAAGAGCAGGCAGATTTCGGCAAGCTGAAAGTATTGCTCGGACTCAGACAGGAATATTATACCGATGTGCTCAACTACAAAGGCGAAGATGAAGAAAAGGTAAGCCAAAATGCCTTGATCCCAAGAGTAGGCCTAGTCTATGCCGTTCAACCAAACATCAATGTATACGGTACCTACGTACAGGGTTACCAACCCCAAACAGCTACTGTCATCAACGATCCTTTGGCCGGAGGCCCCTTTGATCCCCTTACCAGCGAATTGAAAGAAATCGGTGCAAAAAGCGATTGGTTTGAAGGCAGGTTAAGTGCATCTTTTGCCCTTTACCACTTGATAGACAAAGGTGCTCTTTATAGTGCAAACGAACCGGGAAATCCTGATCTTTTGGTTCAGACAGGCAAGGAAGTTTCCCAGGGTTTTGAACTGGACCTGGCCGGAAGAATCACCGACAATTGGAGCGTCATCGCCAACTATTCATTCAATGAGGCCACCATAGAAGAAAGTGACGACGAAAACCTGATCGGAAGACAGAAACCCAATGCCCCCAAACATGCAGGGAATGTCTGGACCAAATACATCTTCCATGATGGCTACTTCAAGGGCTTGGGCTTTGGCTTAGGAGCCAATTTTGTAACAGAACGTTTCGGTTCTTTGGGATCCACAGCCGAACCTCCCGTTTTTCCTTCTTACCAACTGGTGGATGCGGCCGTTTATTACAAAATGAACAAGTTCCAGATTCAGATGAACATCAACAATATCCTGGACAAAACCCACTGGGTAGGAGGATATGATTATATTCGCGCCTTCCCTGGAGCACCTAGAAACGTGATGACTACGGTCTCCTATACCTTCTAAATTGGAAAAGTATTCTTAATACGAAAACTTCCGGGAATTCCCGGAAGTTTTTCGGGTTTAAACGACGATGGACAAAAAGTTACTTTGGACAATACATAATTGGATCGGTGTATACTGCGGAGTCGTGATCGCCTTTCTCAGTATCACCGGTGCTGCAGCTCTGTTCCGACCTGAGGTAGATCGCCTCCTTAACCCCCATTTGACCAAAGTAGCCGCCCAGGATTCCACTGTATCACTGGCCACTACAGTGCAAGAGGTACTGAAAGCGCATCCTGATATGCAGCTCTTTGAGGTCGAAATGCCCAAGGCTTATCTGGACACCTGGAACATACGCCTTCGAGCCAATGAACCCGATGCCTTCTATCCCATGTTTTGGGAAGTCTTTGTCAATCCCTATACCGGGGAAATCCGTGGCGAAAGAAACTATTACGAAACCTTCAGCTATTTCCTGCGCAACCTGCACGTCCGTTTCTATGAAGGGCAATTTGGCAGGCAGATCGTAGGGCTGGCAGGGATTGCCTTGTTGATATCCACCATCACCGGTCTGCTGATTTATGGAAAATTCATGAAAAAGCAGCCTTTTGGAAATATACGGAGGAAAAATCTCCGCATTACCCAAGCAGACCTCCATAAGCTGATCGGCATGTCCGCCCTGCTTTTCAATCTGATCATTGCCATTACAGGTGCCTGGCTGGGCCTGCAATCCTATCTGATGGAAGGACTGGACATCAAAATGCCCAATGAGTTCATCCGGTCTGAAAAGCCCCTTACCAAAGAAGAAGACACACATTATGCCCTGGACTATGATGCCATAGTCTCCAAAACAAAGGAAGAGTTTCCAGAGCTGCAGCCTTGGTATATTAGGCCTACGACTACCGGAGAAGGCCTCGTTCATGTATATGGGAATGTAGCGGGGCAGGTTTATGAAAGGAGGTCCAACAAACTGGTTTTTGACAAAGCCGACTATTCCATAGAACACCGATACAATATCAGCGACCAGGATTTCAGTGCCAAGCTGTACTATGTCCAAGAAGCCCTTCATTTTGGCGATTACGCTGGACTCCCCATCAAATTGTTCTATTGTATCCTTGCCCTGTCTTCGGGCTTCTTGTCCCTCAGCGGATTCATCATTTACCTGGAAAGGATCAAAAAACAACGCCAAAAAGAAGATGCCCTAGCACTCAAACCTTTGCTATTGAGGTGGACTGCTGGCATGATGGCCTTTATCGTTCTTATCGGTATTTTAAGTCTCCGATACGGCATCGGCATTCCTTCGCTTATTGTCACTACTGCTACTTATGGTTTCTTATTGATCGTCATTTTAAGAAAACTGTTCCTTCTAGGTAGCAGGCACTTCCATTCCACCCAAAAAAAGGAATATGAAAAGACCACTTGACCGTATCAATGAACTTTACCTCATCCCGGCGGTCCTTAGTACAGGGCTTTTGTTTATGGGAATGTTGCTCTATTACTTCCATCAATGGTCACAGGTAAATCCCTTGGCCAAAACACCGGGCATAGAAATAAAAGGGATGACCTGTTTGCTGCTTTCCTTCATGACATTCGCAGTACTTAGGCGAAAAAAAAGACCATTATCTGTTTTGCACCTTACACTGAGCCTTTTGGGGCTGATCTATATTTTCTATTAGTCCACAGCAAAAGACGCACTGACCGGATAATGATCCGACAGGTACCAATTGTCTTTGCCATTATGGACCTTTGCCGTACGGCAAGTTGGGTACAATGATTCGGAAACCATGATATAATCCAGGCGGACCAGCCTACCCATCATTTGAGCTTTGCTTTCCCCAGACTCTCTGCTCAGGATCATTCCGGGAAAGCTGCCCCTTTCAAGTATTCCGGCTGCAAATTCCCTGGTGACATCATGTAAAGGAAACGATAAAAAAGCCGACATCACCGAAAAATCAAGTTCACCCTCGCCCAGCATATTTCCTGCTAAGCCCTTCTCCTTATTGCCTTCCCACATCCGCTTTACCAAATCCCCATTAGGCTCATATAAATGTTCATCATAGGGGCTTTGTGCATTGAAATCCCCCAAGACCATAAACTTATCGGTTGAGCTTGCTATCTCCGCCAATTTAACCTGGAGAATTTTCACTTCTTCTCTTCTGCGTTCTATACTTCCCGGATGTAAATGCACCACCAAAAAATCAATCCCTTTTGTTTGTACATGCAATGCCCCATGGTGCAGATTTCCCAGCATTTTTTCCTTCAATTCTATCGGGTGCTTACTGGTCAATCCCACAGAATAACCGGTGGTTTTTAGCAATACCGAGTACGGATGGCCCCAGGCCGCTGCATCCTCCTGCAATTTTTCATCTGTATAGGCACATAGTTCCTGCAAGGCCACCACATCAGGCTTCTGGGAGCCCACCCACTCCTGCAGGTCTTTCCTCCTTAGCGTATCCTTGCCCCAATCAAAACCATTCCAGATATTATAAGTGATCACCTTGAAATCATCGGTACTTTGGCCTGAAACCATCATTGGAACGGACCATACAAACATCAATAACAGTGTTATCTTTTTCATTTACCTAAAAATCTATTTTTACTTCCTCTGCTCCATTCAAAATGGACATTACTTACCTCCAAAAAAACAAAGAATTCATAAGATTCCTTAACAATTTCCCATGAATGGTTGCATCCACTAGGGAAGATTAATTTTCAAAACATGACAAACCGTTCTGTCTCCTCCAAAATAATTCCAACCACTAGGACCATATAAATAGGCCGGTTTTCCATCCATCATCAATATTTTCGGCCTTTCCATCAATTTGGGCAATCCCCCATAAATCTTCCTCACACTGTTTTCCTGATAAGCACTATAGTAATCCCCAATGGTTTTATACCCAATCGTGGCATCCTTCAATTGAAAAGTCTTTCCATCCTTGGATTTCCAAAGGGTTCCTCCTCCTTTGATTCCGGTATTATGCCCATGATTATCCGTTGTCAAGAGATACACATGGTCCTCGTAGTAAAAAGCGGTTCCATCTTCCAAGGCGCCCTTGTTTGAAGTGACGGGTTGATCGGTTATTTCATAAGGCCCTTCCAGCTTGTCACTGATGGCCAAGCCATACTTCAGTCCCTCCTTACCGGTGGATTTAAAGTAAAGCAAAAACTCCCCATCTCTTTCCATGAATACCGGGTTTACCGCTCCGTTCCTGGACTGGTAGTTCCACTTTTCAGGATCATCAAAACCCAAAATCAAGCCATCCTTTCCTACCTTTTCCCAGGGCCCATATGGAGAATCCGCAATGGCCATCCCTATTCTTTGGTTCCCCGGATGAGGAGGCTGACGGTAGTCGGTATTTGCAATATAAATCAATACGTACTTGTCGCCAACTTTGGCTATTTCAGGATTATGCGGGGCGTACTTGTCCCAAGTATCTTCCCCTGTCCCTTTGATCGCAACATCTGAAAACACAAATGGTCCCTCGGGCTGATCAGCCACATAATGGGCTATTTCGGAAGATTTCCGCCACGCAGGGTCCACCTTCTTTTCCGGCCACCTGGCAGCAAAAATGTGGATTTTGCCATCATCGCCCACTATAGGGGCACAGCCCCAAATGGAGTAATTTTCATCCTGAACGGCTATCCCTTTCCATTCCAAATGCTTGGCAATAAAGGATAGTTCAGCAGCATCTCCCTGGCTAAACCCTCTATTCCCAAACAAGAGGCACAAAACAAAAAGCCCTACAAATCTAAATATTGCTAATTTCATGGATCCTATAGCTTATCAATAACTTTTCAGCTCTGTGCTCATACCCGGTTCTTGGGGTGTTTTATAGCGTCCTTCGACAATCTCCACAGGGTTTACAAAATGGTCCTTTAAATGGGGAATATGTTCCAGCAAAAGTGCAGGATGATCCATGGCAATATGGTTGAACAATACCAAATGCTGATGGATTTGCCCCATATCTCCCACATGGGGCACCACAGGTACATTGTATTTTTTGGACAATAAACTGATCAAAATAAATTCGGAAACCCCACCCACACGAACGGCATCCACCTGGTTAAAACTCATACAGCCGGACTGCAGGAAGTTTTTAAAGATAATTTTATTAGGGACGTGTTCACCTAATGCCAGCTTCACGGGAACTTCTTTGGCCAGATCCACATGTGCCTGCACATCATCGGGATGAGTGGGTTCCTCCACCCAATACGGGTTCAGGGGCAATAACTCCCTGCAAATGTCAATGGCCTGAGGCAAATTCCACTGTTGGTTGGCATCAAACATGATGGTTGCCTTATCTCCGGCGATCTTTCTTACCAATTGGGCCCTGCGGATGTCCCTGGAAGCCTCTTTTGACCCCACTTTCAGTTTCATGGCCGTAAAGCCCATATCCATGGCCTTTCGGATATTTTCAGCTACCTTCTCGTCAGAATAATTGAACCAACCGATAGAAGTATCATAACCCGGATAACCTAAATCCAAGATTCTTTTCCGCTCCACCTTGCCCACCTGCTTGGAATGGAGCTGAGAAATCGCTTCTTGTCTGGTCAAGACCTCCTCATAATAGGAAAAGTCCAAAGTATTGACCAATTGCTCTGGCGTGAGTTCTATCAGCAGCTGCCATAAAGGAAGCCCCTTTGATTTGGCCCAAAGGTCATAACAGGCATTCACCACCGAAGCAATGGCCAAATGCACCACGCCCTTATGCGGCCCCAGCCAACGGAAATTGGGATCATCCACCATGGCCTTATAGGTCTTTCCAAAATCCGCCATCAGCTCATTGATTTCCTTTCCTTCCAAATGCTTGACCAAATAAGAGATGGCCTTACAAACAAGGTCATTGCCAGCTCCCAGGGTAAAGGCCAAACCGACCCCTTCAAGCCCAACATCTGTGCTCAAACGGCAAACCGCATAAGCATATACCGGAGTGGTATGCACAGCATCTGACCCTGCACCATCTTTGAGCGGGAAACGGGCATCTCCCGCCATTCCCTTTTTAATTACTACTGAACTCATTTATCTATTATTTTTTTTAAATACTACTAAAACTTTGGCCGCCCCTACTGCTGGACAGGTATGCCGCCTCCACAAGTCGCATGGTATCAAATGCATCCTCTGTGCAGTGAGGAAGTACATCCGTTTCCCCTAAAACAAATCTTTGCAAACCGGCCATGCTTCCTATAAAGGCATGTGGAAACCAGCCACCTTCAAGCTCCAATTCTCTCCAGCCTTTGTCATCATCCAAAAGGTAATACTCCATCTTGGGCGGCATACCCTTGGGATAGTCAAGAGAAAGCCCTATCCTGATTTTGACCGCTCCTTTGGTACCCTCTACTTTTAAATAGGATTCCTGATGTTGGAGACCAAACTCATGCCCGTGATTGGTCATCACCCTGGCCTGTGTAAACTCATCATAATCCAGGATCATGGTACTTCTGGTAGAGGCCAGCTCCTTTTGTTTAGGATGCTTTATGGTACTGGCGTATACTTTTTGGGGATTGCCCAAAAAACTCCTGATCAAATCCAAATAGTGAATACTATGGTAAAGGATCTCCATCCTGGGCAGCTCAAACAGGAAATCCCACAGGTACCAGGGAGTAAAGACACAGACCTTTATTTCCATATCATAAATTTCCCCCAGCCATCCTTCCTCGACCAGCTGGCGGGCAGCAATGATATAAGGGGCAAACCTGAGCTGAAAGTTGACCGCACTGACGAATTTCTTCTTTTGGCAGGTTTCGAGGATTTCACGCGCCTGCTCCATATTTTCCCCCATGGGCTTTTGGATCAGCACCGCCGATCCCTCTGGGATTTGCTGAAGAATGCTATTGACCATCCCGGCGGGAACGGCGATATCAAAAACAGCCTTTTCCTTCTGTGCCTGTTCTATAAGCTCTTCCAAACTGCCAAAGGCTTGCTTTACAAAAGGGAATTGCTCCTGAAGCGACCTTGCCTTTGCGGGATCAGTATCAAATATCCCGACAACGGAAAAGCCGGCCAATTGGTAAGCAGGTAAATGGGCATCTTTCACGATCCCCCCTGCACCGATAATGACTATAGGCAATGGTTTTTCCGGTAAGATCGCAAGTTGGTTAATTTTCATCTTTACTCCATTTTAATGGTTCCATAAGCTTCCACTTTCTCACCCCCTCCTCACTTACGTTTTGGTATTGACTGACATACTTTTGCCACTCTTTTTCCCTTGGCAGCTGTGACCAGCTCTCGGCATCCTGTTCCAAATCAAAATCCGTTTTGGTCTCCATCACCATAAACACCCTGAAACCGTGGATAAAAAGTTCCATTTCATAAATGCCCATGGTATTCATATTTTCGATTATCTCGGGCCACACTTTTTGATGCACTTCTTTATAGGCCTGTAGCAAGGCAGAATCTTTCTCCAGCCCCAGCGTCATCACTGTCTTCTTACTCCCTTCATTGGTGCTTGCCATGGAAAGCTGAGGTAACCTAAGCTTTATCGCAGTCTGCCTTTTGCTGAAAATTCTTTCTGCAAAAGCCACCTTGTTTCCCCATTGCTCAACCAACTGCTCAAGGCTGGAATCACCATTAACAGCCGGTTTATACTCCACATGGACAAAGCATTCCTCCTGCACCTTATAGACGGCCGGTTTACCTACTTCGAACTTTGCTTGAAAGTCCTTCAGTTCAGCCATCCAAGAATCTGAAGCATTGCCTATTACCATTCCTAGCGTTTGATTTCCTGCCGATGCCATTTTTTAATAGAATATGAAATAGATCACCAACATTATTGCCACCAGTGTCGCGCTCAATAAATTCACTGCCTTTGAAGGCTGCTTTACCCGCAAATAGAAGTTGTCAGGTATCAGTTGTTCAGAACGATCAAAGACAGTTACCAGACCATAGATGATCGAGGAAAAGATAAAATAGAGGTAAGTTTGTCTTAGCCAGTTGAGCCCCAGTCCCTCTGAATTAGAGACATAGTTTTCAATCCCATTGATAGGGATGTATTTTTCTATTATAAATATGGTGGCGGCAAACAAGCTGCCACCCAGTAGTGTCCAAAATGCCGCATTGGCCGTGCCCCTTTTGGAAACCACCCCCCACAGGAAAACGGCTACTATGGAAGGGGCAAAAATGCTGAACATCTGATTGATCAGTTCAAAAATGGCGCCCAGGTTTCCCAAGAAAGGAGACCAAAGGACCGCTGAAAGCAGTACCACAACCCCAGTTATCCGACCAATCCGTACTTTGGACTTATCTGAAAGCCCCGGTCGGAGTTTTTCAAAAACATCGAACACTATCAGTGTGGAGCAACTGTTCAAAGCGGCAGCCACACTGCTCATCACCGCCGCCAGGAGGGCCGCTATCATCAGACCTTTTAGCCCCACAGGCAGCAGGTTAAGGATCATGACCGGCAGCACACTTTTGCTATCCGCGCCTATTTGCTCACGGAAAAGGGCAAAGGCCAAAATCCCGGGAACCACCATAATAAATACCGGAAGGATCTTCAAGAAACCGGCAAATAAGGCCCCTAGCTTGGCTTCCTTCTCCGACTTTGCTCCCAGCACCCGCTGTACAATCGTCTGGTCGGTGCACCAATACCAAATCCCCAACACCAAATGCCCCAGTAGCATGTCCATAAAAGTGAAGCCCTTTTGTGCGCTGTCAAAACTCACGGCCTTCAGCCGATCCGCGTCAACGGCCGCCTTCAAAGCATCATAGGAATCCACTCCCACCTCCGGTAGTTTATAAATGGCCAACAAGGTGATGGTCAACGAACCCAAAATCAAAATGACTGTCTGCACGGTCTCCGTCACCACTACCGATGTCAAGCCCCCAATGATGGTATAAATCCCAGTAGCCGCAGCGATAACAACAATGGAAATCAGGATATTCAGTCCAAAAATCTTTTCAAACACCACCGCTCCGGCATAGAAACTTACTCCGATATGCATAAAAAGGGCCGCCAAAATACTGAAAATGGCCAATACCACCCTGGATCGGCCATCATATCTCTTCTCCAAAAAAGCCGGCAAGGTGGTCACCTTGCTGCGCAGATAAAAGGGCACAAAAACAAAAGCCAAAATGATCAGTTCAAATGCAGAAAACCACTCAAAATTTCCCCACACTATCCCGTCCTTAAAACCGGACTCCGCCAGGCCCACTAAATGGACCGTAGAGATATTGGAAGCAAAAAGCGACGCTCCTATGACACCCCATGTCAGGGATTTTCCTGCGAGAAAATAACCCGAGCTGGTGTTCTTGCTTTTACGGCTAAACCATAGCCCTATCAAAACCACAAGTACGATGTACAGGACAGTGATCGCCAGATCCCAAGTAGATATTGATTCCATACGCATGTATTACCAACAGGACAGCTTTGATTTCAAAACAGCCTGATCTATGTCTTAGTTAGTATAATTTTCCACAAGTTATAAATCTTTATTTAATTTCTAGGTCAAACGACCTAGAAAAATAATTCCAAAGCGCTTTCTTTCCGCATAAAGAAGCACTTTACCGTATCATAGTCTTACTAAAGCTTGCTTTACCAAAGTTTTTTTTGCATTATTAAACCTATACAGTACGCAGCCATTACCGTTACACTAAGCCCTGACCTTAACCTTATCGATGATCATCAAGCACGCTCTTCAAAGGCTGGCACAATGACATCAGGAAGTACGAATGCCATCGTTCATTTTGACCAAAACACTATGAAGATTAAGCCCCAAACTTCCAGGGAGTATTTTAAGGGCCTCAACGCACTCTTTATCGGCTTGCTGATTTTCCAAATCGGTTTCTTTGTGGCGGCCATCGTTCTGGCAAATCCCGCATCCACACAAAGATCCTATTTGGTGGAAATGCTTTTTGTATTTGTCCCCGTACTGGCAATAGGGGCTACCGCAGTCAGCAGCTATTATTTTGATATTGAGTTGGAACACCTAAAATGCCTTCATCCGCTAAAAGAAAAGATGGTCGGCTATCTGGACGCTACGCTCACCAAATATGCCATTTTAGAAACACCTGCGCTACTTTCCATTATAGCCTATTTTATGACTTTAAACCCTTTTTTCTTGGGAACCGCCCTATTCATGGGCATTGTCCTGCTTTTCCATAAACCCTCTAAGGTGAAAGCCATTTCAGACCTTGGCCTGAACAAGCATGACCGCCAGCAAGTAGAAGACCCAAATGAAATTGTAAGTGAAGTAAAAACAAGGTAATCTCTTTTCTATCGCCCGTAAAAATAAGGAAATGAAATTGATATTTTTCGATATCTTAAATTATTAGGCCGTTCGTTCTAAATTTGAGCATGTACAAATTCTATTCTACCCTTATTTTGGCCGTATTGGCCATCACTTCGTGTAAAAGCCCGCTGGAGGAAACACCACCAAACATCATCCTGATCTATGCAGATGACCTTGGAAGAGGCATGCTCAGCCATGAAGGCCAGCAATTTTTACAGACTCCCATATTGATAGATTAGCGGATGAGGGCATTCGATTTACCAATGCCACAGGAAGCATGCTTTGTTCACCTGCGCGAGCTGCGTTGATTACCGGCCTCCACAATTGTCATGAAGCCCCTTTTGAGATCACAAACGGTGCATCGTATGAAAAAATCAGCACTGGAGAAGCCTCACATGAGGAAATTGAAAAAGCCATCAACAGTTCACTCACTGCTGTTCCAGAAAACCAACTTTTTTAGGTCAGGTGGCACAAAAGGCCGGCTACAAAACGACACAGTTCGGCAAACTGGAATGGGGTTTTTCTGTTTCCCGTCAACAGATGCAGCGGCATGGCTGGGATCATTATATGGGATATATGGACCATGTACGAGCTCATGGTTTTTATCCTCCCTTCCTTTTTGAAGATGGTAAAATGGTAGAAATACCGGGCAATACCCGAGCAGACTGTGGCAAGACCATTGAAATGGAGACCGAAAAAGCCTATCAAGACCGCTGGGACATGAGCGGGAAAGCAGTTTACTCCCAAGATATCTTTATGGAAAAAGTACTGGGCTTTATCCAGGACAACAAAGACCAGCCCTTCTTTCTATTCTTCCCCACTCAGCTTCCTCATGGCCCCGTGGCCATCCCGGCTGTGGATCCGGAAATTGCCCAAATCGAGGAACTGACCCAAATCGAAAAAGAATATGCTTCCATGGTCAAACTTCTGGACAATAACGTAGGTCAGATCATGGAAGAGCTCAAAAAACAGGGCATTGCTGACAACACCTTGGTCATCTTCACTTCGGACAATGGCCATGAGATTTACTACTCCATGAAAGACCGGGTACTTAAACCCTATACCAATATGCAGACCGGCGAAAGGTTTGACAACCTGCAGCACAAGTACTACAGTGATCTGGCGGGGGATATTTTCAACGGAAATGACGGAAGGGCAGGCATGAAAAGGAGCAGCCTGCAAGGAGGCATAGAAGTACCACTGATCTTCCATTGGCCCAGTAAGATCAAAGCCGGCAAAACATCTGATCTCCTAGTCAGCAATTATGACCTTATGCCCACTATCGCCGAAATCACCGGATTTGGGCAGGCTTTCCGCACAGATGGCCTTTCCTTTTTCAATGAGATCACCGGCACTGCCCCAGCACCCAAACATGAGCACATTGTGCATTCCTCTTTTGAAGGGCCCACGCTGATTACCCAAGATGGTTGGAAAATCAGGTATATCCTTAAGCGGAACGTGTTTGAGTTATACTATCTGCCGGAGGATTATAGAGAAGAGGACAACTTGGCCCAAAAAGAGGCTGAAAAATTAACCGAGCTTAAAGCTAAATTGCTTGAGGCCTGTGACGGCAACTATGAAAATGGACTGTATGGAGCCAAGAATCAGCTTTCCGTAATCTTTCCACCAAAAAGGCAATAAAACTCCCTACCAAGCTTTCTTCATCCTAAGCGATATTTTCGTTAAATTGAACAGTGTAACAAATCGCTGCAGGCATGTATAAAACGGGAATTGTTTTTGTCTTCTGTTTATTACATTATACCGGTTTGCTGGGCCAATCCGGCTGTGCCTGCTGTTCCAAGCAGCACCATCAATTCGACTTTTGGCTGGGCCAATGGGAAGTGGTGGACGATGAAGGGAAATTGCTTGGACATAACCATATTGAGAAACTGGAACAGGGATGTATAATAAGCGAACATTGGGAAGGGGCAAACGGAATCACGGGAAGGAGCTACAATTATTATGATGCCGAAAATGCCACTTGGAACCAGATTTGGATTGACAGCCAAGGCAATCACCTCCAGCTAAAGGGAAGTGCTTCCGACAACCAAATGGTGCTGGAAAGCAAAGCCCAGGACAAGCCCTCTGAACCATCAGGCAAAAACCGTATCACCTGGACCGCCAACGAAAACGGCACGGTCACCCAGCTTTGGGAGCTCTTGGATTCATCCGGAGCGGTCAAGCATACTGTATTCAAAGGCATTTATAGAAAGAAAACAGAAAAACCATGACTCCCGACACCTTAGAAAAACTGAAATACCCTATCGGGACTTTCCGAAAACCCGAGCAGATAGATGAAAGTCACCTAAATGCATGGATAGAAAGCATCTCTTCTTTTCCACAAAGGGTCAAAGTGTTGACGGATGGACTTACCACTGAACAATTGAACTGGCGTTACCGGCCTGAAGGGTGGTCCATCAAACAGGTCGTCCACCATTGCGGGGACAGCCACATGAACAGTATCATCCGCTTCAAACTGGCCCTTACCGAGGACAACCCAAGTATCAAACCGTATTTTGAGGACCGCTGGGCCAAGCTGATAGATTCCAACGATGACGATATCTCCCATTCCATCATGTTGCTGATGGGGCTGCACTATCGATGGGTCATCCTGTTAAGAAGCCTCGGCAAAAAAGAACTGGAACGGACTTTCTATCATCCAGAAAACCGGAAAGAATCCAATCTTGCCGAGACCATCGGCCAATATGCCTGGCATTGCGAACACCATCTGGCCCATATCAAGCAGGCGGTGGAGCACCAAGGAAGTTTCTGATCAATTGCGAAAACCCTTTATTCACCTTTAACCCTAAAAACCATGGCTGAAATTACCAAATTTGACTGGAGCAGGTTTATCATCAAAACGCCCCTGAAAAGTGATGTAAAAACCATATTTGATGCCTGGACCACCCAAAAAGGACTGGAAAGCTGGTTTCTGAGGCTGGCTGAATTCCACAGCCCGATCGGGCACTTACGCAAGGCCGAGGAGCCCATCCATGTACTTGACAATTACAAATGGCTCTGGCACGGCTATCCTGATGAGGTAGTGGAAAAAGGTGAAATACTTGAAAACAACCACAAAGACCATCTTCGCTTTACCTTTGGAAAAGCGGGGGTTGTCAGTATCAATATTAAAGAAGGCCAAGGAAAATCCATCATTGAGCTCACCCAAGAGGACATCCCGCATTTTAATACCACGGAGGAAAACTACCATGTGGGCTGCAAAACGGGCTGGACCTTTTACCTGGCCAACCTTAACTCCATCCTGCAGGGAGGAGTGGACCTACGCAACAAAGGAGACAACAGTGCGTACATGGATTGATCCTACTTTTTATAAATAGAGATAATGGAAGCCTACATCCGAACCTTGGAAGACGAATTTAGAAGTCATGCCAACAATGTCATTGCCCGAGGTCAAAAAGCCTATATGAAAGATAAATTTGAATTCTATGGCATTAAGACACCTATAAGAAGAAAAATACAAAAACCCTTTCTTGAAAAGGCCGCTTTGCCTGCGAAAACGGAAATTCCGGAAATAGTGGAGATCCTATGGCACAAACCCGAAAGGGAATACCATTATTTTGCCCAGGAACTGGTATTTAAATACATCAAAAAAATAGAAAAACAGGACATCGACCTCTTTGAATACATGGCAAGCCATCAATCTTGGTGGGACACGGTGGATTTTATAGCCGTAAAATTGATGGGAGCCTATTTTCTCAAGTTTCCTGAATGCAGAAAAGTCTATGTAAAAAAGTGGCTCGAAACTGAAAACATCTGGCTGCAACGATGTGCCCTCCTCTTTCAACTCAATTATAAAAAAAATACTGACACCCAGCTTCTCTCCACTACCATTCACGGATTGCTGGATTCCAATGAATTCTTTATCAATAAAGCCATCGGATGGATCCTCCGCCAATACAGCAAAACCGCCCCCAGCTGGGTAAAAGCCTTTGTTGAGAAAACTACGCTTGCCAAATTAAGCGAAAAGGAAGCCCTGAGGTTAATGACATAAGCCCTGCCCCTATTGTTTTTTGGTGTCTTTGCGGATATACATATTGTATTATTGGGATTAGAGGAAGAATGACTTCCTTTAATCCCTCTTTTATAGTTCCTTATTATCAAAGGATAACTGCCTTACTGATAATCGCCTTTTAAAACTATTGCTTCACGACGGGTTGTACCCATGCCACTTCTTTATCTCCTGCTTGATAGGGATTCTCTTTTATTTTGGAAGACAGCACTTTTGCCCGGACATACATATCATCTTCAAGCAAAGCATAAGAGGCTGAGCCACCTTTGACCTCCGATAGCAGCACTCCACTGTCTTCTGGTCTGGACTTTTTGGTTCCAAAAAACTGAATACTGTACTCCACACCCTTCTCTTCCGCCACCTCCACTCGTAGCGTGCTCCCATCAAAAGCCACATCATCCAATACCACGCCGGTGGAAGCATAAAAGTCACCGCTTTCCATGGCTTCTACCAACGCGTCAGGGGAAAGCGCTTCAGCCCGCACGACCACCCAACCCCGTCCCGGATTACTGCTGTTCTCGTTGAACAAATGGTAGTTATGCGCATCGTCCACTGCCAAACCATAGAGCAAGGGTTTGCCGCTTTGGAGATAGGCGGTTTGTACCTTGTCCCAAAGCACCTCCATGCTGAGACGTAAAGAGTCCCCATAGTTGTGCACCAAAGGATGCCCATTGTAAACCTCAAAAAACCGCTCCCCATTCAGCTCAATAAGATCTTCCGGAGAGATGGCCCAGATAAAGTTGGGATGGTTAATATGCATAAACATAGGCTCCCCAAGAGCTTCCCTTTGTTCCTTTACCTTGTCCAGATTGTTTTGCAGGACTTCTACCACAGAATTTCCCCCTTGCGGCTCTATCAATTCCTGCACATTGGTTACATTCATATGCAGTGGCTTCTTATCATAACTATCACTGATTTCTTCGGATTGGATGATCAGGAAATCGCCCTCCTGCTCCATTAAGGCACGGTATTCCTCCAATGTCTTTAACCTTACCTCCCGTCTTCCGGCAGTATCCTCTCGGTATTCCACCCATTCCTCTCCATATTTCTCAAGGTATTTCTGAAAAGCTCTTTCATGTGTGGGCGAATTTGGCAATAGTTTCCATTTTTCGCCCTTGGCCAGAACATTATGGTCTGAAAGCACCGCAAAATCATAACCATGGGATTTATACCAATCCATGATCATTTCAGGGTAGTCATCGCCATCACTCCAATAAGAGTGAGTATGGAGATTCCCCTTATACCACTGCTTATCTGCCGAATCCTCTTTTTCGGAGCAAGCAGAAAATAAAATGACCGTCGAAAGAATGAGTAGAAAGCGCATACAAGTATTCCGGTTGGTTATCATCCTAAAAAGTTAATGATTATAGTGGTAAGCTATAACCAAATGGCTATTAAATAATAGTAAAGACGACTTGAGAGCGCACTGAAAATCAAAAACCGCATTCAACTAAACCGTTTGTTTTAAAACTAATTTATTAGTATTATTAACTATCTTTCATAAACCATAACATCATGAAATTTACAACAGTAATCCTGATAAGTCTTTTTCCGCTTATTTTTTCCAATTGTACCGAAAAAGCAAAACCCGACAATGAAAAAGCAGCACTTGAACTGGCCATAGAAGTCATATCTGATGAGTTGATCTTTATTTCCGGAAAAGAATATTCTTTGACTGAATTTTCCAAAGCAGTCGAAGAGCACTTGCAAATAATGAAAGAAACCGGGGCAAAAGTAGATGGAGTCTTTGTAAATTTAGTAGCAAGCCCCTCCGTAAAAATGGGAACTGTTGCTGATATACAAGGCGCATTAAAAGACCTGAACCTAAGAAAAATAAAGTATTCAGGAAGGTAATCATTTCGACCTGGCTTTTACAGCTCATAAAAAAATCTCTCGCAAAGCTGCCTACCGGAAAGCCACTTTACGAGAGATTTATCTTCATTCTATCATAAGGCATCTACATCCACCTTTGGGCAGATTAGTATTTACACACCTGCCTAAGACAGGGATTTATTCACAAAAGCTGTTCTGTAAACTGGCATCCCAGCAGTGGTATAGCGCATTCTCAAAATGGCTCTGGCTTTTCACCCGACCATATTTGTCCTCTTTGCTCCAATCCACGGATATTTCGTTGCTAAGCTGCACATTATTGATCACCACGCTGCGGTTCAAATCCATGGAATTATCGACAGTATAGCTTATAGAACTCCCCTTGCTCTCCCCTTCTTTTTCAACAGTGAAGGTGGTGGTCGCTTTACCTGACTCCTTATCAAATTCCCAACTGTTGGACAGCCATACCTGAGGATTTCCCTTGTTGCCATCGTATAGTTCCCAAGCGCCCATCTCTCCGTTGAGCTTAGACGTACCGGTAAACCAAACGTATTTATCATACCCTTCGCCACTCACATAACCTGTCCAGCTGACATCTGTACCATTTACTTCGGCAGTGAGCCTTACATCAAAGGAACCCTTAGAAGGAACCTGAAACGCCTTTTCCCACACCCACAAACCTGCATCGGCATTAAACTGAGCATCCGTATTTACGGTGGCCTTAAATGCCCGTACAGGAACAGCCAGGTGGGAGTGAAGAATCGCAGAATAAACACCTACATTGAGCGCGGCATAAGCCCAGTTGCTGACGGCTATCTCCCGTGATCCAGATGACTCCTGATCATCGAACAAACTCATATCGGGCGCCATACTGCTTTCCGGCGGCATGACCGGTTTTTCGGACTGTTGGGCCATTGGCTCTTCGTTTTTGCTACAAGAAGCAAATAGGACCAGCGCGGCCAAAAAGAATCCTAAGGTCTTTTTCATATCGAAAATGGTTTATGTTGTGAATGAGATGTTGAATAACAAAGAAAATGCCAAATAGGCAATTAAAGTATAAAGTAGGGAGTATTGAGTAAAGAGTAGTTAGTATTGAGTAGTTAGTAGAGAGTATTGTGTAGAATGGATCAAGCTGAAAAGTTGGGGAGACAGGAATATTTTAGCTTTGTTATACCTTCTTTATTGTTCTTTTTTATTAACCACAGATGGATAAAGATAAACACAGATGCGGTTATCAGTCCATTAAAAATCTGTGTGCATCCTTTTTATCTGTGGTTTATAATAACCTTATACTGATAGGAAAAGGGAAGTTTTATATCAGATTGATCTGTCCTTCAGGAATATTGCCTGATCCCCTTTTTCCTGTACAGACTATCTAAAATTTACGCTTGAAATTCCTCGCCCCCAGAAATATTGCTTGATTCTAAATAAATCCTCCGTTGTTCCTCCGCGCCCTCTGTGGTTAAAAAAACTTCCCCTTAAAACACAAAAAGCCCCGTATTTCTACGAGGCTTCTGTACCAGGAGCGGGAATCGAACCCGCACGGCCTAATGGCCACAAGATTTTAAGTCTTGCGTGTCTACCTATTCCACCATCCCGGCTTCCTCTAATTGCTTAGAAGTTGTTTCTTTGATGTAGACGAACTTATCTGAAATAACAAAGCCCTTTCTTTCAAGGGCTTAAGTGAGCGAAAGACGAGATTCGAACTCGCGACCCCAACCTTGGCAAGGTTGTGCTCTACCAGCTGAGCTACTTTCGCTTGTGATAAAACTTAATGACTTTGAGTAATTTTCCCCGTCATTGTGAGTGCAAATGTACACAGCTTTTTCTAAACCGCAATACCTGACCAAACATTTTTTTTAAGTTTTATCAGCCAAAACCCCTACACGGTTGATTTTCAGCAGGATTTTTACTCCAGTTTTTTCTTGATTTCATTTAGCTTCAGCAACGCCTCCACCGGAGAAATGGTGTTGATGTCAATGGCATCCAACAGTTCTTGGGCTTCCTTAAACTTCGGATCAATTTCAAACAGACTAAGCTGAAAGTTGTTCTTTGGCACCTCCTTCATCTTCTCCTTCTGCTGATGCATGTCCTTGTCCTTCTCTAAATGCCCCATGATTTCTGAAGCCCTTAACACCACCGGATTGGGCATGCCTGCCATCTGGGCCACATGGATACCAAAACTGTGCTCACTGCCCCCTTCCTTCAGCTTCCGCATAAAGATCACCTTGTCCCCCACTTCCTTTACCGATACATTGAAGTTTTTGATTTTTGGAAAATCCTCAGCCAGCTGGTTCAATTCATGGTAGTGGGTCGCAAAAAGCGTTTTCGCCTTAAACTTCGGATGGTTGTGCAGAAACTCCACGATGGACCAGGCGATGGAAATCCCATCATAAGTGGAAGTCCCCCTTCCTATCTCATCCATCAGCACCAAGCTCCTGTCCGAAAGGTTGTTCAGAATACTTGCCGTCTCGGTCATTTCCACCATAAAGGTCGATTCCCCCTTGGACAGGTTATCCGAAGCCCCTACCCTGGTAAACACTTTATCAATGATCCCTATCCGCGCATAAGAAGCAGGGACAAAGCTGCCCATCTGGGCCATCAGCACGATCAAGGCCGTCTGTCTCAGCAAGGCCGATTTACCCGCCATATTCGGCCCGGTGATGATGATCACCTGTTGGGTGCTGTTATCAAGGTAAATATCATTGGGAACGTAATCCTCTCCTATGGGGAGCTGCTTCTCGATCACAGGATGGCGGCCGTCTTTGATTTCCAAGGTATCGGTGTCGGCTACTTTTGGCCTGCAATAGCCATTGGCAGCTGCCACCAAGGCAAATGACAACAAACAGTCCACCGTGGCCAAAATCCGCGCATTTTCCTGGATCTGGGTCACATATTCTCCAGCACTCTGCACCAAGAGGTTGAAATATTTATGCTCCAGCACGATCAGCTTTTCCTCAGCATGCAGGATCTTGTCTTCGTATTCTTTGAGCTCTTCGGTAATGTACCTTTCGGCGTTTACCAGGGTCTGCTTTCTGATCCATTCCGCCGGAACTTTGTCTTTGTGGGTGTTGGACACTTCCAGGTAATAGCCAAATACCTTGTTATAGGCGATCTTAAGCGAACCTATCCCCGTCCGCTGCATTTCCCTTTGCTGTATCTGCACCAGGTAGTCCTTTCCGGAGGTGGCCAATTTGCGGTATTCATCCAGCTCCGCATCCACCCCGTCCCGGATGATATTGCCCTGATGTACCAGCATGGGCGCATCCTCCTTCAGCTCCCGCTCGATCTTTTCCAATAAAAACTCGCAGGCATTGATCTGGTCACCCAGCTTTTTAAGGGAAGGGTTGCTTTGCTGCTTCAGCAGGCCCTTGATCGGTGTACTACTCTTCAGCGCCTTTTTCAGCTGGTTCATCTCTCTTGGATTGATCCTGCCTACGGCCACTTTGGAAATCAACCTTTCCAAGTCCCCAATATGTTTCAAATGGGCAAGCACCTCTTCTCCCAATTCGGGCTGGGAATGAAAATGCTCCACCACCTTCAGTCTTTCCTCTATCGGATCTTTTTCTTTTAGGGGCAGCACCATCCATTTTTTCATCATCCTGGACCCCATAGGGGTTACTGTCTGGTCCAAAATCTGGATCAGGGGCACCCCTCCGTCTTGCTGTGGATAGACCAGCTCCAAATTGCGGATCGTAAACTTGTCCAACCATACAAACTTCTCCTCTGCTATCCTAGAGATGGAAGCTATGTGCTTTACCTCCTTATGCTCTGTTTCCTCCAAGTAGTACAAAACAGCGCCGGCGGCAATGATTCCGTGCCCCAAAGCCTCGATCCCAAAGCCTTTTAAGTTGGCCGTCTCGAAATGATCAGTCAGCTTTTCATAGGTATAGTCGTATTGGAACACCCAGTCCTCACAGTGAAAGGTGGTGAAATCGTCCTTCAACAGCTCTGCCGCTTTGGCCTTGTCTGCCTTGGAGTAAATCACTTCCGATGGACTGAAGCTTTGTAGCAACTTTTCGATATAAGAAGTACTGCCCTCCGCACACATAAACTCTCCGGTGGAAAGGTCCAAAAAGGCGATTCCCTGGCTCTGCTTTCCAAAATAAACCGAGGCCAGGTAATTGTTACGGCGCTTGTCCAGGACATTATCGTTAAAAGAAAGACCCGGCGTCACCAGTTCTGTCACCCCTCGCTTTACAATGCCTTTTACTTCCTTCGGATCCTCCAGTTGGTCACATATGGCCACCCGGTTTCCTGCGCGGACAAGCTTTGGCAAATAACTGTCCAGGGAATGGTGCGGAAATCCGGCCAGTTCAATATGGCTCGCCGCGCCATTGGCCCGCTTGGTCAGCACAATGTCCAGCACCTTGCTGGCTTTAATGGCATCCTCCCCAAATGTCTCATAGAAATCCCCTACCCTGAAGAGCAACAATGCCCCCGGGTGCTTGGCCTTGATACTATTATACTGTTTCATCAAGGGGGTTTCCTTCGCTGCTTTTGCCTTTGCTTTGGCCATCTTCTACCGGATTTAAATCTTAAGTATTACTTTTGGAAATTATTCAAAGCCTGAAATTAATCGATTCAAGAAGGTAAACAAAAACCGAATGAAAAAATTAAGCATGGACGAGCTTAACCGCCTGTCCGTAGATGAGTTCAAAGAATCCCGTAAAATCCCCATAGTCATTGTACTGGACAATGTCCGCAGCCTGAACAATGTAGGCTCGGCTTTTCGAACTTCGGACGCTTTCCGCATCCAGAAGATTTACCTTTGTGGCATCACGGGCAAACCACCGCATCGGGACATCCAAAAAACCGCCTTGGGAGCCACCGAATCGGTGGAATGGGAATACACCGGCACTACTTTGGAAGCCATTGCAAGCCTTAAAAAAGAAGGCTTTGAGATTTGTTCCCTGGAGCAGGTGGATAAAAGCATGATGCTTGATAAGTTTAGTCCTGCAGCAGGCAAAAAATATGCATTGATTTTCGGAAACGAAGTCTTTGGAGTGGAAGAGGAAGTCATCCTTGCCAGTGACCATGTCTTGGAAATCCCCCAATTCGGCACCAAACACTCCCTTAACATTTCTGTAAGCATGGGCATCGCCATCTGGGATTTTGTTTCTAAGCTGGGGGTACTTGACGAAAAATGAGGTTGGAATTTTGGAATGTTGAAAAGTTTGAAGATTCCTTGCTTGGGATAATTGGAAGATTTGAATATTGAAAAATTGATTTTCCGAACATAATAAGGTTGGTGCTGGTCGGGATTTGCAATCCCGACCTACAGAAAAAAATCTATTCCCATCGTACTCTCCCTCCGAGTCCACCGTGCCCTCCGTGGTTAATCTTTTTAATTCGTGTAATTCGTGGACAGTAAAACTTCCCTGTTCTCCGATGGCTGTGCCTTCAGAGATCATAAAGTTGGGTCTCCAACTCTTAGCTGAGCGATCTATCTGTTGCATTTTTCACCAGAAACATTAGTTTTACGAGGATTTTAAACTTAAATACATTCATTTTATGAAAAAGCTATTTTTTGCAGCTTTGCCTTTTTTAATTATTTCTTGTTCTGAAAAGTCCAACAAAGGAAACATCAACCACAGCGGAGACCAGGGCAAAAAGTTTACATTGGAAATTGTGGATACAATTATGGTGGATTCCGGTGAGAAATTGATTTTTGTGGAAAGCCAAATACAACGCACGGACATCAGCCATGACTTAAACTATTATTTCAACTATAACCGCAAGCAAAATTTAATTGATGTTGTCAATTTGAAGGATTTCAAGCTTGAAAAACAAATCCCTTTTGAAACAGAAGGTCCCAATGGCACTAGCAGTTATGTCTCAAGAATTGATGGTTTCGATCAAGGAAAATTTATGATCAATAATTTCAATGGGCTAGTACAAGTGTTTGACAGCAATGCCGAAAAGCTGCAAAGCCTCCAATTGAACAATGAAACCCTTCCTGGGGATACTTTGAAGCCAGAGGAAAAGGTCAGCACTTTCGGATTTATGGGACCTGGTGGAAACACCTACTATTCATTTTACGAGCAAATTTTTGAGGGGCCAAGGGGAATGGCAATCATCGATATGAAAACTAAAACATTGACGAAAATCCCCATAGATGGGCTTGATGCTATAAAGGATTTCTACATTACCATGAAAATAGAGGGAGGTAGCTCAACAACAAGTCCACCGTTTAATTTTCAGCTAGAAGGTAATAAAATACTCTTATCCAACGGTGCGATCAACGAACTGTTTGTTTATAATATGGATAATGATTCCGTAACGCACTATTCCTATTCAAGCAAACTCACCGTCAATAGGCTTCAAAAGCCTAGTAAAAATATTGCCCATTCACAGGAGGAATCTAAAAAGCTTCGTCAAGAGATGGGAAATAATGTCAGTTTTCAAAAATTTATAGCTGATCCGGAAAACAATCGATATTATAGAATTTCCCATGGAATGGAGGACTCAAAATGGATAAATGTCCTCACTGTTTTTGACGGAGATTTTCAGCAAATTTCAGAAAACCTATTGACCAAATCAATTTACGTTTCAAACAGCTTTGTTAAGGATGGCAAAATCTTTTTTCAACAAAATATAGAAGACTAACTGGCCTTTGTGGTCATGGAGGTGAAGGAAATATAGGTTTGAAGGAATCAATTTAATCTAACCCTCAAACCTATATTTGAGTCAAAGAGGCAACTTTCTTGGCATTTAGGATTTTATTCCCAAGCTGGTTCACTTAATGAAAAATAAGGTTGGAAGGCTGAAAGGTTCCTTGCTTGTGATAATTGAAAATTGGAAGATTAGAACATTGAAAAATTGATTTTCCGCACATAATAAGATCAATTATCCATCTGTGTTTATCCTCGTTAATCTGTGGACAATTTATTTGTCGATAGTCGGGATTTGAAATCCCGACCTACAGAAAAAATCTATTCCCACCGTACTCTCCCTCCGAGTCCACCGTACCCTCCGTGGTTATTTTTTTTTAATTCGTGTAATTCGTGGACCGTAATATTTCCGCCAACCTTTCCAAATCCTCTTTCCTGTGATAAGCCGAAAGCACTATCCTATCCACCGGTGCATCTTCGGGCCTTGGATAGGAAAAAGAAGAAATCAGCATGCCCGCTTGCATTAGCCTTGCTGCCCAACCCTTTTCCTTAAAGGTCAGCACAGGAAAGCCCCTATCAAAACTTAGCCCCTCTATGTCCTCCACCAAGCCAAAAAAATAGCTCATCTGCTCCCTTAAGCGGGCATGTTGATTACTGTAAAGTGCCTCAGCCCCTAAAAATGCCTCACAATATCCCGGTGCCGGAGGCGATGCTCCGCGAAAAATGGCGCTGTTCTTCACCTTGCCCATAAAATAGGCATCCCCTAAAATCACCCCAGCCGGCACTGCCAACGCCTTTCCCAAAGACCCTGCTACGATAAGGTTTACCGGCAGCTCCTTCCACTTTTGGTAGCCTCCAAATATGTCCTCCCCAAGCAGCCCAAAGGCATGGCTGTCATCCACCAACAAGTAATAGCTGTTGTCCGGACAAAGCTCGTTGATCCATGTGAAATCATGGACAGCTGGCAAGATGGTATCCACGGCATTGCAAAGGATCGCGATGGTTCTCCCTTTCATCGATTGGCTCTTCCTGATACAGCCTTCGGCAAACTCCTGAAATGATTGATCAAGATCGGGAACAAATCCCACCGGTAAAATCGCCGGGTGTGCATCCGGAGCCGCCCAAACCTCTTGGGCCATTTCGGCCAACAAGGCCTGTGTCAGATAGCCTGCCATAAAGCCACTGCTTAGCAAGGCGGCGTGATCGGCCCCGGTTTTTTCGGTAAATAGATGTTCCACCTTATCATAAACCTCCAACTGCACATTGCTAAACCTACTGGCCCCATGGTTGGGACCGTACTTCTGTATTCCGTTTAAAATCAATTGCTCAAATTCCGGCACAGCCCCCATCCCCAGATAAGCCGTACCGCTGAAATAAAGGTATTCCTTACCTTCCCAAGGTATGACCCTGTCCACTTTGTGTGCTATGGGATGATGCTGCATGGCTGAGCTTATATCTCTGGTTCATACTTCCCTAAAAAGACATTGACTCCTTTGGGCATGGGGTTACCGTTGGCTCTCCTTAATGTCGCGATCTGCCCACTGTGCCAGATGGCATCCACCAATGGTCCATTGATCAGTACCCAAAAGGGATGGTTTCCCCTGATTTTTAAATTCTCCAATGCTTCTTCATCCATGTCTAAAAGCCGGTCATACACTTCCTTCAACACCAGCAATGCCTCCGCCCTGGCTTCCATAGGGGATAGCTTGTCCTTTTTCCCGTAGCTGTCCTCGATCACCGCCGCCCGGATGACAGTACTCAACCCATAAATATGTTCCATGGTCTCTCCAATGGTCCTCGCATCGGCCTCCACTTTGAATCCAAAATCAGTCTCTTTCAGATCCTGTGTCGCATAGCGGAACCGAAAACCCAGACTTTCCACCATTCTCGCAGCTACACTTCCCGGACTATAATTTTCGGGGTGATGGGTCAAATCTCCAAAAGGTAAATCATCCCCTCCATGCGAAGAACTTTGGGCTGATGAATGATGGGTATACAAAGTCAATACGGTTAAGAGTAATACAAAAACTGATTTCATGTGTTTAAAGTAGCTAGTTTATTTTTTTTTATGAATATCCGCGATTGTCCCCGTAAACGAAAATCTCAAGAAGGTGTCCACGAATTACACTGAATTAGCACGAATTAATTTTTAATAGATTCAAAGAAACGCAATGATTAGCGGAAAATTTCCTAAGAGGTAACCATCCGGATAATCATCAAGAAAATTCGTGCAAACCTGTTTAGCGACAGATAGATTAGCATAATTCATGGGCTCTCAACTTATACTCCAGGCTTTTCTTGACACCGTGCCACTCCTGCTGGATGATGGAAAATACTACTGTATCACGGTAAGTGCCATCCTTGTTCAGGCGGTCATTCCGCAGGACACCATCCTGCTTTGCTCCCAGCCGGCTGATGGCGTTCCTTGAAGGAATATTAAACCAATCCGTTTTGAACTGAACACAAATGCAATCCAGCTTTTCAAAAGCATAACTTAGCATCAGGTACTTGCATTCAGTATTCACCCCTGTACCCTGCGCACTTTTGGCGTACCAGGTATAACCAATTTCCAACCTTTTATGTTCGGCTGCGACATGGCAATATCGGGTAGCGCCAACGATACAATGGTGCTTTTTGTCTATGACCACAAAAGGCAGGGACGATTTTTCATTTTTTTCCTTCAGCGCCTGTTCAATATAAGCGTCAATGGAATCTTGAGACGGCACAGAAGTAAACCAAAGCTCCCAAAGCTTCCCATCAGCAGCGGCTTCCAAAAGACCTTCTTTGTGGGACCGTAGCAGAGGAACCAGCTTTACCCTTTCGCCTTCCAGCTCCAATGTTTCTAACCAGTTTTCCATAGCGTATATTGATGAGTATACATTTAATGGCTGGAAAGATACAATTAAACCTGAGATTAATCCCGCTGGGACGGGACGGTTTTAGGCCTTTAGGAGTTAAACAATAGCCAAGGTTAATCAATAAAAAATCATTCTGTCATCACAAACAGAGGAAAGGGACCTTGACAAACTATGGAGGGAGAAGGCTGAACCAAGGTCACCTGTACCCCTAATCCTGCCCTCTCCAACTCATGAAAGCTCCTCATTTATAACAAACCCACTACCAGGTTTCCCCAAAAATGGGTTTAGTCAATTCCATATTACCATTATCAATCGCCAAAAAAATTCAGGCTGATACGTGAAAACTTGCCCCCTTGTGGAGCTCCCTGCCAAACAGGCGGATTCGTGGACAGCCTCTTAAAACTTACCCTAAGCGTCAAATTCACAAACCAATACTTTTTAAAATCAGTGATTCAAAAAATCCATCAAATAACCTCTGTAATCGTAATACTCGGGATGTTCTAAAACCTCTTTTCTTTCGCGCGGCCTTTCAAAGGGAATAACCAGTTCATCGCCTATTTTGGCGTAAGGCCCACTGGTCATCATAATGACCCTATCGGCCAAAAAGATGGATTCATCCACATCATGGGTGATCGCCACAGCAGTGATTTTTTCCTTCTGCCAGATTTCCAACAGGACGTCCTGCAGCTCTCCCCGGGTAAGGGAATCCAGCATCCCAAAGGGTTCATCCAGCAGCAGTATTTTTGGTTTCAGCGCAAAGGCCCTTGCAATGCCCACCCTTTGTTGCATGCCTTGGGAAAGTGAAGTGGCTTTCTTGTCGAAGTCATTGCCCAGCCCTACCTTGTCCAGATAGTACTTGCAGATATCGAGCTTCTCGGCTTTGCTGGCGTGGGGAAACACCTGCTTTACCCCGATCATCACGTTCTGCAACGCCGTAAGCCAAGGTAAAAGGCTGGGTGACTGAAATACTACCGCCCGGTCTGGACCTGCCCCGTTGATGGGCTGCTGATCTACCATGATTTTACCACCAGAAATATCGTTCAGTCCGGCAATCATCGTCAGCAAGGTGGACTTCCCACAGCCTGAATGGCCTATGATCGACACAAATTCCCCTTTTTTGATGGACAAATGCAGGTCATCCAGTACCACATAGTCCCCTTTGGGTGTGGGATAAACCTTTTGAAGTGCATTGCAGCCCAGCATTTCCGGCTGTCCTTCCAGATGGGGGATATACAGATTTTCTTTTTTTAATAACGCTTCCATGAGTCTTGCTTTTTGGGATTAGAAATATTTTACCTTCTCGCTTTTCTTTTTTCTTCCCAGAAAAACCCTTCCCGGCATGACGGGCTTTAGATCAGGAAGAATGAACTTTTGATCGCTGGCTTTTTTCCTGGTCGCCCCGACCTCTATCAGGTATTCAAGAATATCATTTCTGAGCCTTTTGTAATGCGGGTCTTTATTGATCTCCGTCACATCCCTCGGCCTTTCAAAATCAATCTTAAACTCCGGCCCCAAAGTAGCCTTGGGCCCCGGGGTCAAAGGGATAATGCGGTCGGCCATAATGATGCCTTCATCCACATCATTGGTGATCAATACGGCGGTCTTTTGGTCCTGGCTCCATATTTTGATGATCTCCTCTTGAAGGGTGCCCCTGGTCAGCGCATCCAAAGCACTTAAAGGTTCATCCATCAGCAAAATCTCCGGGTTCATGGCCAAGGCCCTGGCAACCGAAACCCTTTGGCGCATTCCTCCGGAAAGCTCCTTGGGCATTTTATCGATGGCATGGCTGAGGTTTACCATCCCCACATATTTCTTGATATGGGCTTCTTTTTCCTTGGCAGGCATTTTTGGGAACACCTCATCCACCGCCAGCTTTACATTCTTGTAAACAGAAAGCCAGGGAAGCAAAGAGTAATTCTGAAAAATCACCCCTCTGTCAGGCCCTGGGCCAGTGACGGGTTTTCCATTCAAGAGGACCTCACCACTGTCCGGAAACTGAAGCCCGTTGATCAGGTTGATCAACGTGGTCTTTCCACTTCCTGAAAAGCCTACAATGGCCACAAATTCCCCTTCTTCCACCGATAGGTTGATGTCCTTTAGTACATCTACTCTGGAAGAGCCTGTCCCGTAGGATTTCGATACGTTTTTTAATTCTAAAATTGGCATGGTGATTAGGCTTTGTTGAAGGTCATCAGGTTCTGTACAGTAAGCATGATCCTGTCAAGCAGGAAGCCGATAATACCGATCACAAACATGGCCACGATGATTTTGGCGTTGGAATCGCTGGCTCCGTTTTGGAATTCCTCCCATACGAAGGAGCCCAGCCCCGGACTTTGCGCCAACAGTTCGATGGCGATCAATACCATCCAGGCTACAGAAACGGTAATTCGCAATCCGGTAAAAATCAAAGGAAAGGAAGCCGGCAGAATGATTTTAAAAATTTGCTTGCCCACACCAAGTTTCAGCACCTTGGAGACATTGATATAATCCTTGTCCACAGAGGAAACGCCCATGCTGGTATTGACCAAAGTGGCCCACATGGCACAAAGTCCCACACTGATAAAGGAAATGATAAAGGATTTGTCCATCTCTGGGTCGGTGATCACTGTTTTTACAATCATAAAAACCAGCAACAACCAAACTACCGGAGAAACAGGTTTTAAAATCTGGATCAGCCAGTTGAAGGAATTACGAAGCACATCGCTAAGCCCAATGATGATACCGATGGGCACGGCCACAAACAAGGCGAGCAAGAAACCTGCTGCCACTGTTTTTAAGCTGGTACCGATCTGATCAAGGAAGGAAGGCCTTCCCGTATATTTGATAGGAGATAGCCCATCTTCAGCTCTTTGAGCGTTGGTTTCAGCTACTTTTTCCTGGAATTCCTCCTTTTTTTGAGAAATCTGAAGGTGGTCTTTCCAAAGGGCAATATAAGCGTCATAAACCTTTGCTGGGGAAGGAAGGGTGTTAGGCTGGCAGCTGACATCACCAGAAGCAATACAGTCGGCCATGGCCTGGGCAGCTTCTTCACCTTGTTCGCTACGGGCCTTTTCGATCCGATCGTTGGCTTCCATATTGTACAGCGCGGTAGCTCCTAGATGCCACGCCAAGATGAAAACGAAAATCGATGCTATGGGAAATAGCGATTTTTTTATAAAGGTGGTGAGATTCTTTTTGGGCTCTTCCCCACTGATCATTCTAAGAACGGGCTCCATGAAGCCTAGTCCTATAAATTTAAGTGTTTGAATAGTTTTGTCTTTCATGAGTGTAATATTTTGGTTAACCCAGGAAAGGGCGGGAACTGATCTCCCTTTCCCTTCCCTTGGGCTAGTGGTTAATCTTTGTTTCCTATCTTGAAGCTATTGATATAGCCGATAGGGTCTTTTCCGTCGAACTTGATACCATCGATAAAGTCCGCGCTTGGGGCTTTATAGCCATCAGTTTCAGGTACATCGGATGATTCCAGCTTGCCTTCTTCTACCAACATTGCGGCAGCTTTTTCCCAAATGTTCGGTCGATAGATATCCTTGATGGTTTTATGGTACCAATCGGCTGGTTTGCTTTCCGGAATTTGTCCCCATCTTCTCATCTGGGTCAGGAACCAGATGCCATCGGAAAAGAAAGGATAAGTGGCATGGTAGCGGAAGAATACGTTGAAGTCAGGCATAGAGCGTTTGTCGCCTTTTTCGAATTCGAATGTTCCGGTCATGGAGTTTGCGATCACTACGGAGTCGGCACCTACATATTCAGGTCTTGAAAGGATCCCCACGGCTTTGGGGCGGTTACCCGGTGTGTCCAACCATTTTCCTGCACGGATCAAGGCCTTGGTCACAGCGATGGCGGTATTAGGATTTTCCTCCACAAATTTCTTGGTCATCACAAACACCTTCTCCGGGTTGTTTTTCCAAACATCATAGTTGGTGGTCACCGGTACGCCTATACCTTTGAAAACTGCCTGTTGGTTCCAAGGCTCTCCTACACAGTAACCATAGATGGTCCCTGCTTCCAAGGTGGCCGGCATTTGCGGCGGCGGAGTTACAGATAGTAGCACATCGGCATCTACCTGTCCCTGGATATTGTCCGCGGTATAATAACCGGGATGGATACCTGCAGCTCCCAACCAGTAGCGAATCTCATAATTGTGGGTGGACACGGGGAACACCATCCCCATTTTGAAAGCACGTCCGTTGTTTTTGAATTCCTTCACCACCGGTGCAAGGGCATCTGCCTTGATAGGGTGCACGGGCAGACCATCCTTGTCCGTGGGCACATTGGGCTTCATCTTGGACCAAACTTCATTGGATACCGTGATGCCATTACCATTCAAGTCCATGGAAAAGGGAGTCACCAGCTCCGCTTGTCGGCCAAAACCAGCCCCGGCTGCTATAGGCTGGCCGGCCAACATGTGCGAGCCATCCAACTGACCGTCAATGACGCGGTCCAACACGTTTTTCCAGTTGGACTGGGCTTCGATGGTCACGAAAAGTCCCTCGTCCTCGAAGAATCCCATTTCTTTGGCGATGGCCAAAGGTGCCATATCGGTCAGCTTGATGAATCCAAAAGTGAGCTGAGGTTTTTCAATGGCCAATTTTTTGGAGCTGGAGGAACTGGAAGAGGTTGGTTCTTCACTTTCCTGGCTCTTGGAATTGCCGCTGCTACAGCTACTGATAAGGCTGCCGGTACATACCAGCAGTAAAAGGAATGCAAAAAGTCTATTTTTATTTAAGTATCTCATGATCAATGTCTATTAATGTGAATTATTTAGCGCTAGTGAAAAGGGTAGGCTTGAAGGTAATCATGGTCCAGGCCCAGTTTTGCATACGACCTTTGTCGCCTCCACGCAGGGTCTCCATTGTATCGGTGGCAAACATCTGGGAATATCCGATGTTCCAGGTCACGGCCTCGGCGAGTTTTACGCCATAAACCAAGTCTATTTCTGTTCCCATGCTTTTGCTTAGTTCTACGCCATCCCCGTCCAACTGAGAGGATCCGGTCAGAAAATGATGAGCATTAGCTTTTAAGCTTCCCTTACCGATTTTCCAGCTGGTTTTGAGGTAGAAATCATTTACGCCCACAGCACCATTGGCAGGACCTACATAGAAGTAGTCCATAAATCCGTTAAAGGCGTGGTTGGTACCAAAGTCAGGGCTAAATGCTTTGTTTTTTGAATCGGTAGGGTCATCGTCACCGGAGATATATTCCACCCCAAAGGTCAAGGGAGTCACCGGAGTAGCAATGGTAGCATTGATGCCCGCCAATAAGGCGCTCACTTCTGAGGATCCTTGCGATCCTGTTTGGTAGTAAAGATCTCCCGCAAACGTGATCCCTCCGATTTTGGTAGAGGCGATAGCTCCAAATGTTTGTTTATTGGATACGGTGGAATCAGCATTTTGAAAGCCAGCATTCAAAGCCAAAAGGGATAATGCCGCCGCATCAAAATCCTTATGGAACCAAGCATATTGCATGGTCTTATAGTTTCCTCCTACACTGTAGAAGCCTGCTCCGTTGGATTGGATAAACGCCGGTTCGGCCACATCTGTATCCTGGTTATAGGCAAATCCCAGATGGAGTTTGGTTTTGCTTTCCTGCTCTTCATACATGAAAAGTAAGGCATCATGTCTTCTCCCTTGCTGCGCCCACTCCAGGCCACCCAAGAACCGTTGGTTATCGTAAGAAATGATTTGTCGACCTGCCTTTACCGAAAAGGAGGGTGAAATGAAATACTGGCCCCAAGCTTCACTGATAAAAGTCTTGCCCATTTCTTCCTTAAAGATCTGAGGTGTTTCTCCCCAAAACCTTACATCCTGAAACGCCAGTTTGAATTTGAAATCACTGGACAGATAATCCAGGTAAAGTCGCGAGCGCTGCTCTGTAAAGAAAGCAGGTTCTTTACTTTCATCGGTCAATGTTTTGAACCCATTTCTGAATTCCGTGCGTGGACGGACTTCTGCAGAAACTGAAAACTGAGCCAAAGCCTCATTCCCGATGAGACAAATAAGTACGGCTGTTAGGTAATAGAATTTTTTCATTGGTATATGTTTGTTGTGGTTGCGAACGATTGATTAAGTAGTATTACGTAACTACGTACAAACATACAGGGAATGAATTTGGGGTTTTATGGAATTAAGCAGGTTAAAACCACTTTTTACACCATAAAAAAACCTGCGATAACGCAGGTTTATTCTTAAAATCATCCTCAAAACACCAATAAAGCGGTTTAGCTATCCAGAAAGAAATGGTGTTCAGAGATCTCTTTACTAAGTAATTCTACGTTTTTAACACCTAATTTTTTACCGGAGGTCTGGACAAGTCCTTCTTTCTTTAGCGCAGAAATAATACGTATAACCTGTTCATCTGTGGTTCCAGCAAAATCTGCAATGTCCTTTCTGGAAAGCTGCAGCTTAAAAAAACCTTTGTCCTGGCCGAATTTCCTATTGATATACAAAAATGCATCGATGACTCTTTCCCTGACAGTCATTTGGGCAAACTTCTTCACCTTCGTCTCACTTCGATTGAGTTCTTCTGCATAAAAAGTCATCAGATCAAAAGTCAAGGAAGGAACCATTCGAAGCATGCTAATCATGGTATCCGTGGAAAAATTGCACAAAACAGTATTTTCCAGTGCTGTGGCACTGATATGGTAAAACTCCCCTGCGCCAAAGCCCCTGTGACCGATAATCTCCCCATCCCGGGCAAAACGAACAATCTGCTCCTTCCCGTTCAGTCCCGTCTTGGCCACCTTTGCCTTGCCTTTGTTCACAAAATACAAGCCATGTACAGGGGCCCCTTCGATGATAAAATTCTGCCCTTTCTTACAGCTGATCATGTTCTTTTTTTCTATAAAGTCATGCATTTCTGCCAAATGACAGTTCTTTTTAATAATACAGGATGTATTGGGGCAAGTCGGGCATAGGGTCATGTTCTCCTTCATACGTAAATCATTATATACGTAAATATACGTATTATTTTTAAGGAGAGCAAAAAACGTTAAGCCAAGACAAAGCATAGCCTACTTATTATCAATTATTTACAGGTCCCCTTTCACTTCTTAACGCCTCGCCTGAGAAAAAGCCTGATCTTCATTGATCCCTAATTTTTTTCCAAACCTCCCCTGAAACTAACAGCCTAAGTAGTTATGATTCCACTGGTTAGCAGAATTAATGTCCTAGATAAAATCCTCGGCTTTCATTTATTGTATTTCCAAAACATCCTTGTTAAATTGTTTTTCACCGTTTAAAAGAAATGTTGTCCAAAAAATCCCAAATGTCAACTTGTCCTCAATAAAAAAGGCGTCGACATGGTCCTATTTTTGAAAACAGTTTTCCATCAATGATTCAATGAACGTAATGGAAAGCCACATGAAAACACACATTAATGCTGTTCAATGTGTTTTTTTTGTGCTTAACCTTTCATTATTTATTAACAAAAAATACTTAAATTAATGTATTAAATCGCCCAAATATGGAAGCCTACGAAATCATTATCAGACCTGCAAAAATGGAAGACATGTCCAAAATCCAGGAACTTTACGTGTCTACTATATTGGAATCCTGCAAGAACGACTATAGTGAATCCCAGATAGCCGCTTGGATTTCTTCCGTTGTCAACGAAGAAAGATGGAAAGGTGCTTTGACCCAGGAATTTTTTTTAGTGGCTGAGGATGGAAATAAGATCATAGGCTTCGGTGGCCTTGAAAACGGAAGCTACTTGGATTTTATGTATGTTCACCATGATTACCAGCGCTTGGGCTTGGCAGAGCGTCTGCTCAATGCCCTGGAAACGGAAGCCCTGCGTCTTGGCTCAAGGGAAATCACCACGGATGCCAGCAAAACTTCGATGCCATTTTTTGAAAAAAAGGGCTTTCACTATATCAAGGAAAACAAAAAATACATCAACGGTCTGGAAATCACCAATTATAGGATGAGTAAGGACATCCATTGATCAGACATTTTTTACCAAAGGGGGCTTTATGTCCAATTGGGCAAGAAAATTTATCCCGTAACTTTGGGGTATAATCAGGAAAAGTAGTCAATGGAAGACCAGACGGTTAGAATCAATAAATACTTAAGTGAAATAGGGTACTGCTCCAGAAGGGCTGCGGACAAACTGCTGGATGAAGGCCGCATCACCATCAATGGCAAAGTCCCTGAGCTGGGCACGAAGGTCAGACCAGGAGATGAGGTCCGGGTAAACGGCAAACTGGTCTCACCTCCTAAGGAAGATTTTATCTACCTGGCCTTCAATAAACCTGTGGGCATCGTCTGTACCACCGATACCAAAAGGGAAAAAAACAACATCATAGACTTTATCAAGCATCCCAAGCGTATTTTTCCCATCGGCAGACTGGACAAGCCCAGCGAAGGCCTGATCTTTCTGACCAATGACGGGGACATTGTCAATAAAATACTGCGCGCTAAAAACAACCACGAAAAAGAATATGTGGTCACTGTGGACAAGCCCATCACTACCCGCTTTATCCAAAGAATGTCCGATGGCATCCCTATCCTCGGCACGGTAACCCGCAAATGCGAGGTCCAGAAAATCGGAAAATACACCTTCAAAATCGTGCTCACCCAAGGCCTCAACCGGCAAATTAGACGAATGTGCGCCTACTTGGATTACGAAGTCACCAAACTGAAACGTATCAGGATCATGAATGTCTCCTTGGATATCCCTGTTGGAAAATGGCGCTACCTGACGGAAAAAGAACTTCAGGAAATCAATCTGGCCGTAGAAGACTCCTCCAAGACTTTTGATGACTAAGCAATAACTGAGGGCTCCCATAGGAAGTCATCTACTTTTATTACAGAATAGAGAAGAGAGATGTAGGCTTAAAATCTTTAAAATTGCCTTTCGCCTGTAGTCTATTCCAGGGCAAGTTCTTGCCCTAAGCTTTGAGCACATGTTCAGGGCAGTCCATTCGAAGATCCTTATCCTCAAGACGCATTTTTAACAGGGCACAGTAATGTTCCCCTTCCCGGTCTTGATAGTATTGGCAGGAAAAACACATTCTTTGCAAAGAAATAATTCCTGCCTTGTTCAAGTGCCTGATAAGATGAAACAGACTAGACAGCAAGGCCGCTTTTTCCTTCTCTTGGAGGCTTTCCAGGGGCTTTTTCAATTCCTTGGTAAAATGGCTGCTGTTATTGGCCAGCTGCCTACCTCTTTCTGTCAGGAGAATCTTATAACTTCGCGAATCTTCAGAAGAATAGACTTTTTCGATGAGCTGTTTTTGATGAAGGCTTTTGACCGTATCACTAATCGTGGGCTTGCTCATGTTAAATTCCTTGGCCAAATAGCTTACCGTACATGTATCCGCCTGATGAAACAATAAAAAAATCAATACCTGTACCTGAATCGGACTCATTCCATGCACCTTGCTTTCTTCCCATAGAAGTACCCGGTACGCCTGGGATATTCGCTCCAAACCAGCAATGATCTTACTTTCAATATGCTGGTTTTGGTAGCCTAAATCAAAATCAGATTTTGCCATAAGACCTTTCTCCTCAATTTTGGTTAAAATAACAAAGCCCATACAAGTAAGGAATCCTAACTTATATGGGCAAATTTTTTTGGTGAATTTGTAGGCTTAACCTTTTACATCTTCCATGGAAGCTCCAAAATTGATGTGCAGCACATTGCCATTAGGAGTTACCAAAGCCGGAACGGACTTTACCCCTACCCGCTCGGCATCTTCAATTTTTGAGCGATGCTCACCCAAATGGATAATCTCTACATTTTCTTTGCCAATAAGGCCTACTATGTCCTGCTCTGCTCTTACACAGACCGGACATCCTGCGTGATAAAATACGGATTTTGCCATGATCATTAAATTTTAAAAGGATTCTGAGCAGTATTGCCGACATCAATTTAGTTAGGATTCCTAACTTTTACAAATTTTATTGTTAAGAATAATCCCATCGTCTACCCTCCCAAAAAACAACATTGTTTTATTACCTTCAACCATGGAAAAAATCAGACAACTTTTTGAGCAGCAGGTATCCATGAGTGATAAGGATTGGACCCGTTTTTCCAGCAAGCTACACAAACAGACCTTTTCCGCTAAGTCCCCAGTTTTGTCCGCTGGAAAGGTAGAAAACCACCTTTCTTTTATCGAATCCGGTATTGTCCGCTACTTCATTCCAAAGGAAGAACAGGACCTGACTTTTGGCTTTAGCTTTGCCGGGGAATTTATGAGTGCCTATGATTCTTTTTTGGGGCGCAGCCCCTCCCTCTATACCATTGAGACACTGAGCGCCACCTCCCTATGGCGCATAAGCTATGATGACTTACAGGAGGTGTACAAAAATACCAGTGTAGGCAACACCATTGGCCGGTATGCTGCCGAGGGGCTCTTTCTAAAAAAGGCCAAGAGGGAATTGGCATTGCTTCAGGAATCGGCCGAAGAGCGTTACCTGAAGCTTTTCAGGGAAAGGCCAGAACTGATCCGCGAAATCCCCTTAAAATACATCGCAAGCTATATTGGCATCACCCCTCAGGCTTTAAGCCGCATCCGTAAACGCATTTCTTAACCTAGGTTCATTGTTTCACCTCGGTAAAGGACGGAACTTTGTTCCAAACAAATTCCAATGCCATGTTGCCATTGTATGTATTGATGATCGCTTTCTTGTTGAGCTGGTCCACTATCTACCTGACCAAAAGGAAAAGTTGCTGGCCACTGGCCGGAAGAATGGCCCTGTCCATCATGCTCTGCTTTACCGCCATGGGCCATTTTATGTTTACCGAAGGAATGGCCAAAATGCTTCCTGATTTTCTTCCCTATAAACAAGCCGCCATTTATTTTACCGGTTTGATTGAAGTGGCAGCCGCCATTAGTATCCATCTGCCCAAAATGCGAAGATTGACCGCTGGACTCCTTATCCTCTTCTTTCTATTGATCCTACCCTCCAATATCAAGGCAGCCATGGAAAACCTGAATTACCAAACCGGCACTTATGATGGGCCCGGGCTCTCCTATTTATGGTTCAGGATACCTTTTCAGCTTCTTTTGATCGGCTGGACTTATTGGTTTGTGGCCAAGTCGAAATAAGCACTTGTGTTAGGTTAATTGTAAACAGGCGTAGTGAACTTGTCGAATCCTTTACTTTTTAATATTATTAGAGCGGGTATAACTGTTTAGGCAGCTTCCCCGCTGTGCGGGACAAGGCTGCTTGTTTAACTGATTAACTGAAAAATCAGGTTTAGAAACGTGAAATCCATCAATCCTGTCCGGCCTTTAGGCAAGGTAAACCATTAAACAAACCTTTGCTGTATGAGGAAGGTAGCCTACTAAAAACGAAGGTGGCTTCCAAAAGCATCAACACATCATGCTTACCATAACACTTGCATTAATAAATATTAAAGTCTAGCCAAATTCACCAATTTTATAAGAATATTCCTCCAAACGAAACTCGCTTTGGTTTTCTGGAATCTTTGAAATGGTCCCTTTCCCCAAAAGGAGTACCTAGAAAGTCCCCTTTAGGGGATTTAGGGGTAAAAATCGGCTATATAGTTTCAATAAGTGTATTCCTTAATTCAGAAATTTATATCCATGGTACCAGTAACTTAAAAAAAGTCCTGCTGATAATGTTGATAGGCGCAGATTCTTTTGTGGCCCATTTATGGAGATTCTAAAAAAGCAGTGGACAATTGAATATACAGGCAACTTAAATCCTTTGGGTCGGTCTCTAATCAAAGTCAAACTCAATTTCCCATACCCTTCTTCACTGTCATTGGCATTAATCTGATAAGTATACCTCACAGTTCTTCAAAGGTGTTTCCCTACATAGTCAATTGGAAAGACGAATATTTACCGCATCAGGTAGGTTATCATCCCTGCCAGCAGCTAAGCCCATCGTGCAGAAAATTAAAATCAGTAGCTTTTTCATAATTGTCTTATTATTGGTTATATCCATAAAAGCCCTTTAAGTTGGCCTTACATTTGAAAATAGATCATTCTCTCGATAAATTACCGCCTATAAAAACACAGCCCTATGAAACTGTACAGAGTCATTTTACCGGTTCCGGACATTGAGCAAGCCTTCAAGTTTTATGAAGAAGCCCTGGTCAATAAAGGACAAAGGGTATCTCCCGGAAGGCATTATTTTGATTTGGAAGGGATGATTCTAGCCCTGTACGACCCACAGGCTGATGGCGATGAAGTGCAGTCTTGGCAATTTCACGAAAACCAATACCTTTACTTTGCTGTTCGGAACCTGGAAGAGGTTCATGCAAGATTGAAGAAAACAGCCTGTAAACAGTTGGACCAAAAGATCGGGACCATGCCCTGGGGAGAACGGCTATTTTACGCGCAGGACCCTTTTGGCACCCCCATTTGTTTTGTAGATGAACAAACTGTTTTCCTTGGTTAATAACCGATTACTTTTATTAGAATGAAGAATAAATTCAGCGAAGAGGAACTGAAGGCCATTGCCAGCCAACTGAGCCACCCCAAAGGGGAAATGGGAATGGAAGTGTCCAAGACCATGCACCAATCCAATATCAGCATGACCGAAAAAGCCATTGAACTCTTGCATCTCGAAGAGGAGGAACAGCTGCTGGAACTTGGTCATGGCAATGGCCATCATGTGCCGGAACTGTTCGGGGCTTACCCTACAATCCGTTATTCGGGGCTGGAAATTTCCGAGCTGATGCATGAAGAGGCCAAGAAGGCCAATGCCGGCTTTATCGAAAATAAACAGGCAGCCTTTTATCTATATGATGGCCAAAACATCCCTTTTGAGGATAACCACTTTGACAAGATCATGACCGTAAACACCATTTATTTTTGGAAAGAACCCCAAAAGATGGCCGCTGAAATCCACCGGGTCTTGAAAGAAGGGGGCAGTTTTTCGCTGGCCTTTGCCCAAAAACGCTTTATGGAAACCCTGCCTTTTACACAATATGGCTTCACGTATTATGATGACCAAAAGGTGGAAGATCTGATGTACGATACCGGTTTTACCATCGTGGAGCAATCCGATATCAAAGAAACGCTGAAGAGCAAAGACTTAAGGGAGGTGGAAAGGGAATTTACGGTGATGCGCTTTTTAAAGTAGGGAAAATTGCCGAAATTAAATAAGGCTAAATTTTCTGACTATGAAGCGGGTTCATCTTTTTGAATTTGAAGACCTCAGTTGGTTCCCCGACCTGATCCGAAATTACATGACGGATTTTCTGGCTTTTCTGACCAGTACTACCAATTTGTTTCTCCCTGTCCTTCCCCTGCTCGAAAAAGGCATCCATGCCGGCAAGACCGGGCACTTTATAGACCTGGGATCCGGCAGCGGGGGAAGTATCCTTTCCCTCAATCGGGCACTTCGCAAAAAGATGCCCCATCTGAAGATTTGGCTGACCGACTATTATCCCAACTGGGAGGCTTTTGAGCAGATCAAGCAACAGGCCTCCAATATCGATTATGTCCAAAATCCCGTGGATGCCCGTAATGTTCCGGATGAACTTCATGGTCTAAGGACCATGTTCCTGAGTTTTCATCACTTTAGACCGGAAGATGCGCGGGAGATCCTCCAGGATGCCGTGAATGCCCATAGCCCCATCGCCATTTTTGAAGCCCAGGACAGGTCCCTGGCCAGTTTGCTGGCCATGTTCCTCTCTCCGATCACGGTACTGCTGACCAGTCCCTTTATCAAGCCCTTTAGCCTGGGAAGGTTGTTTTTTACTTATTTGGTCCCTATTGTCCCCCTGGCCGTTTGGTGGGACGGTATCGTTTCTTCCTTAAGAACCTATTCCCAAAAAGAAATGCAGGAATTGGTGAACGGGCTGGAACAGGCCGAATCTATGGACTGGGAAATGGGAAAAGTAAAATCCGGCCCCGGCTTTGTACTTTATCTTTTAGGAGTACCTAAAGGAAGGAAATCAGAAAACAAGGGGTGACAAGTATTCCATCAAGCTGATCACTTTGAGGTGTAAAAGCATAGGCAGCCTCTACTACGACATTTCATTTCCAAAAGGTACAAACACAGTAGCGACCGTCACCTCTTAGGATGCTCGGCTCAGTTCCCCGGGAAATTCGCCTAGGCCGCCACCGCGTTTGTCCCAATTTAACTCATCGTTTCTAGAACTGTTTTATCAGTTCATGTTCCCAATAAGCGCCGCTTATATCCGTAATTTTGACGGTATAGCTACCTTCCGTGAAACTTTCAACCTGCGGACTGTCCAAGCTCAGCCTTGCTTTTGCCCCCAAGGGCAGTATAAGGCTATGGTTCCCCGGTTTCACCTTGGCCACATAATAATTGGAGATATTGCTTTCATCCAATGCGGCCAAATCTTCCTGGGAGTACCGAAGGAGCACCTTACCTTCAGCATCTCTTAATTCAATGCCAATGACCCAAGAGCCATAGACATCCACTCCTTCTGTTCTCATTATATCAAATGAAAGGCTGTTCCTAGTGATTAGGCCATGGCTTATCTCCAGCTTTGGCTTCACCGATTTATTATGAAGAGTTCCCCATACGCCACCATGAAAGAGCTGGTTGGTCATTAAGGTCATCCCCAAAATGAACAGCGAACCCACCAATACGAGCTTTGGAAACAGCTTTTCTTTAATGGGCAATTCACCAGAACCAATCCATGGAAACCAGGACTTTTCAGTGATCGGAAATCTTTTACCTATTAGATAGTGGTCCATGGAATACTTCCCGCTTCCGGTTAGAAACAAGACAAAACCCGTGGCTATTCCCAAGACACCTATTTGCCATTCATCCAAGCACGTTGTGCCTATCCATCCTGAGCCAAGGAGAATCCCCATGGCCAAGCCAAATACCCCGATGCTCATCCCCCTAGTAAATAAACCCAACATGATAAACAATCCCACCACCCCTTCGATAAGCGTGAAAATGACCATATTGAGCCACAATAAATCCGGATGCTCAACCAGATATTGGATGATGGGCTTTATACCTAAGGCATTTGGCAAAAAATGATTAAACTTTTCACCAATATAGCCCGCCACCTCCGGATCCAGTTTATTCGCTAAAATGGTCCTTCTAAAAAAGGCAGAAAAATAGGTCCAACCAATGACCAACCTCAATCCCAGGGCTAAAAGCCCTGTATCACTTTTTAAACTGATATTTTTCATTTTTTCCATTAAATACTAAGTGTTATACCTCCCTTTTTCATCCATTGAAAGCCGTACAAAATGCCATTCTCCACCACCACTATTCCCTGGGGCAACTGTTCCGGATTGACCTTAAATTTGCTTAGCGAAAGGCCGCAGACAAGGACCTTAACTTGTTGGGTCATTGCCCCTGCCACTATTTGGTTGACCTCTGCAGCACCTACCAGTTCCGTGACGGTTTTACCACAAATGACTATGTGAAACTCCCCGTACTTTTCTCCGTCTTCTTTGGCCAATTCCTCGGCTGTTAAGAGGATGGCTTGAAGTTGTTGGACGTTTTTGCTTAGCACCAGATAGTTGTGCTTTTGGGGATTAAAAGATTGTGCCTTCGTATCCGTCAAGCCTGCAAACAAGGTCAAGAGGCTCATAAAATATATTATTCTTATCTTCATTGTTGCTGTAATTTTTTAAGTTGAAATGGATGATGCTATAACCCGCCGCCAATAAGGTCCAGCTCTGCCGCTGACCGACTTTTCTGTTCGGAATATCACTGGATAGCCAAGGGTGTTTTGGGGAAGTAAACCTGCAGCGAGACCCGCCAGGCATCTATTATCCCGCCATGTGGAAGCGGAAGTATTACCTAATGCCCTACACAGTCCCTTTTGGGTTTTTGTTTCCTATTGGCGGAGCTGATCTAAAAAATGGTTACAGGTATGCCCTGAAGTTTTGATACAAAATGTACAGAGGAGCAAAATAAACCGTATGGTTTATCGCTTGAAAAGGATGGATTGATGTTTTACTGACCGCAACCGGCTTGAAAGTAAAACCAATAGCTTTCTCTAAGCAGGGTAAATGATCGATCGATAGCTTGGAAAAAGATAGTTGAGTCTCAGCAAGCTCAAATGTGCCGCAATTTGAATTGCTTAGGGTCGTTTTATTCTTGGTGAGTACTTCGGTTGGGGAAAGCCCCATTTCTCCCTGAATATAATTCCTCACCTTGCAAGGGGAAAGCAATAGCAGAAGAGCCAGTCCAATGACAGACAAAAGGAGGCTTTTCTTTCTTTGGCTTTCTCGTTCCTTCACCTTGCTAGCTTTACGGTAATCTATGGAATGACCTGTTTTAAATTTCTCTTTACGTAAATCATGATTGGAGGGTTCGAGGGCTCACAAAAAATGAATGGTTTAAAGCCTCCATCCTCTATTTCGTTAAAAATTGACTGTGTATAGCTAAGTTGAAAATCAACAATGTATAACCTGATCTACGTGCATAAATTCTTTTCCCTTTAAATAAGAACTTAAAGGGAGACAAGGGATGGTAGACCATCGACTTAGATGGGAAAAAAATGGTTACCCCCACTTTATATTATGGTTGAATTGTAAGCTTTAAAGAAGAATTTGAGACTACCTTTTCTCCTCTAAAGTCATCTGGCATCGACTGCTTAGATCAATGCTCCTCCTTTTTTGTGTAGGTCTTCTTCGGTAATAACGCCAAGCTGCATCAAAAAGGCCAAATTGTCAAATACGCTCCAGTATTCAGAAATTTTGCCATTTTTAAACTTGAACAACTCGCACAAATCAACTTTGATTTCCCGCTTTGTGGGCGGAGTTCCCATAAGCTCTCCTGTGTGTTTACCTTTGATGGTGACATAGGACAAGCCTTTTTCTCCTTCCACAATGATTTCTTTAATATCCACTGACATATTGGAAAAAGCCTGGAAATAAAACCTCAGTTGCTCTTTGAAATAGTCAATTCCTTTTTTGGCTGTGGGAACATTTTGATCGGGAGTATGATTGACTACATCCCTGTTGAAATATTTGTCAAGTTCATTGACATCCCCGCTTTTAAAGACATGGTAGGTGTCTTTGATGAGTTGTTTATAATCTGTTGTTTTCATGGATTGATTTTCATTAAATCTTGTTCCATTCATGGGGATAACCGGGATAAATTTACAAAATAATTGGCCAATATATTATTTTAAAGCAACAAATATCCATCGACAAACCAGAAACGAAATTAAATTTCGACTGGCTTGTCAGCTATGGATTTTCTTTGGCAATTAATCAGCAAATACTTAGCGGTGGGAAAAAGGGTGATTTAGTTACCTGCTATACTTCCACTACTAAAACTACCATATAAAATGAGGCCGCTACTTTTGCCGATTTTCCTGTGGCGTTATGCTTCAGTTCGTTTTATCTATATGGGCTATATCTGCCCAATTATTTATGCCTCAGCATTCTCCTTCGGAAATTGCCCCTATTCATAACCTCTACTTTTTGCTCCAATCACTTCCTTCTCAGCTACCACTATTTATGATTGCTTTCATACAGCATTTTTCATTTCTGATATGCTCCGGAAGAGTAGGTTAATTCATAACTATGGGTATAAATTTCAAATACTATTCCGAAAGGATCTTCCACATAGACCATTTTATAGGGCTTTTCATTGGGGTAGTATTCTCTTATTGGCATTCTCTGCTTTCCTCCTGCCTCTACTATTTTTTTGGTGAGATTTTCAATATCCGGATCTTGTACGCAAAAATGGAACAGTCCCGTGTTGAAAGGGTTGAACTCAGGGGATTCCTTTATTCCATGGGGAAAAGAAAATAATTCAATTCCAATTCCATCTGAGGTGGACATATGGGCAATCTCAAATTCTTCCCAGCCTTCTCCAAATACATCAATGCACATCTGCCCAATGGCCGTTTCTCTTTCTTTTTTTACCGTTGAAGGAGGCATGATAACATACCATCCCATGACATCTTGATAAAAGTCAACAGCTTTCTTGATATCTGGAACGGTAATCCCAATATGGGAAAAGGATTTAGGGTAGTTTATTTCTTTCATCAGTTCTTGGGGTTTGTAACTCTTATAACTCGTGTCAACTTTTTAAGTTCAACTGTATTCTTCAAACCATCTTACGGTTTCCGGCATATTCCGTTCAAATCCTCCTGGAATGAAAAAATTAAGCAGTCCTACTTTCTGCTCAGTTTGGTTTTTAAAGTCGCGAATAGTTTTTGAAGGAATTCTAATAAATGCTCCCTTTTTAGCATTAACCCATTCTGTGCCAATCAATATTGAAACCTCACCTTCAAGCACATAAAAAACTTCATCATTATCTTCGTGCTGGTATGCACCTGGACCATCAGCGTTTGGCTCTAACCACCACTCCGAAATACTGTATTTTCCGGCAGTTTCATCTTCGTCTGCTTTGAAAATTGCTTTCATCGTCCCACAATTGTACTCCCGCCACTCGCCTACTGTCAAGACAATTGGGGCTGTATGGTTTTGCTTTGTTCCATATTTATTTTAGGTTCATTTATAGTTTTCAAAGTCTGCCTAATATAGAATACTAAAGCCTATTAAAACCGGAAATACTGACCAAGCTGCAAACCCTAAGTGAAAATAACAATTAACAAGGTACCTCTTTTAATATATACAAGGGACGCGGTAAGTCATTGGATTTCCCGCATTCCCTCCAAAAAGACCTGGGCTGGTCCAATCGCAGTATACTTATAAATTTTCAGCTTCCTGTTCTTCCAACCATTTTATAATGGCTTGATTGGTTTGCGCTGGCTTTTCCTGCTGGATCCAATGGCCACAATCCAAGTTGACCACATCCAAATTTGGGGCGAACTCATTTAAGGTTTGGGACTTCGGAATCACATCCCGGTCACCATAGATCATCAATGTCGGCTGCTGGATCATTGGCTTCACGTCTGCCAATAAATGCCAATTGCGGTCAAGGTTTCTGTACCAATTTATCGCCCCTGTAAACCCTGAAGATTCGAATGCGGAGACGAAAACGGACAGTTCCTGTTCATTCATAATGGACTCACCAGGTGCTTTATCTGCTAGCGAGAGGTTCATCAGCAGCATTCCCGGGGCTGGCGGTGCAGGAGGTACGTCTTTCCGGAACAGATTACGCAGAAAACGAGCTACGTTTCCATCCAATACCGCAGCTGCCACTCCCGGTTGTCTGTTAAAATGAACAAAATAAAAGTCCTCACCGAAGACCTCCTCCATCACCTCTATCCAAGGCTTCTCTCCTCTCTCCTGATAGGGTAAAGCCAAGTTTATGACTTTATTTACCCGCTCTGGATGCAATAAGGCAAGATTCCAAACCACATTCGCCCCCCAATCATGGCCTACAAAAGTAGCATCTTGATATCCATAATGGTCGAGTAATGCCACCAGGTCACCCGTTAGGTGCTCAATATCATAATCTGTTACTTCGGCCGGACGAGATGAGTTGCCATAACCTCTTTGGTTGGGGACAATGACATGGTAACCCGCTTTGACAAGAGCCGGGATCTGATAACGCCAAGAAAAGGCATGTTCCGGAAAACCATGACAGAGGACAATGGGCTTGCCTACATTTTGTTTTCCCGCTTCAACTACTTCGAGTTCCACTCCGTTGACCGAAATCATGATGGGTTTGGGAAACCCCATATGATCAGGTCGCTTGTTCCTTTCGTTTGTCATTCCTTTTATTGTTTTACTATTGGATATATTACAAACGTAAAGCCGCCCTGTGACAGCCCTATGTCAGTAGGGGCAAAAAATTAAATCATGACCTGATAATCGAAATTACACTTCTTTTGGCTTGAATACTTCTATTGATTTATTTATTTGCTCCAGGTATTTTTCCGCTCTTTCGGCTGCAAAATAGTCAATAAAATATACCATCAGCCCCAGTAACATTAGTGATAAACTAATGGCTTTCCAATGAGGTGAATTAAAAACAAAAAACAAGATGGCTCCACCAATTACCATAATGATAGCCGCCGGATAAGAGTACTTAAAAATCTCATCAAAGCCTTCCACTCTCTTTTTCTTTGATGCTATGAAGGCTTTTGGATTGACATTAAATTGCTTAGTGTATTCAACTATCCGGGTTTTATTGCTATAAACTCCCGAAAAGCTCATTATCAAGGGGATGAGACCTACGGTTAAAAGTGGCCATACCATTGCTTTTGCATTGGGTGTGTTACCAAACTTCCAGAACAATAATGCCGAAACAACTATCATTAACCCAACGGATCCCATTATTACTGCTTCTTGAATTTCGCCTTTAGCCCAATTGATAATATGCTGTATAAATTCCATGCTGATTAGTTTAGGTTTCGGTATTCCATAGGAGTTTTTCCCACCTTGTTTTTAACCCGGATTATTCATTAGCGATCGTAGTAGCCTGTCCCGACTACTGTCGGGAAGGGCTGAAAATGCAACAAAATCAGGCTGTTTGGAGACTGAGGCATAGCACCGCTATGGTGAAGTCGAAAACAGAAGCAAAGCGACTGATTTTATCCGCCGCGGCGGATCAGTCCGTAATAGATAAGCTAATGAATATTTCGGGTTTAAATAATCTACTGAATTAGACTGCATCAGATAGCAGGGATGTATACAAATCATCGGGTATTGTATAGATTACTACTATAGACTCGATATTAGTTCTGCATTGCCACGGAAAACAACGCTTTCAAAAATTTCGGAAGTACTTGGACATTTGGAATTTTTAAAAGTAGTGTGTTTGTGAATTGAGCTTATTTACACCGTCTTTCTAGAGTAAACACCAAAAGGGGAAAAAGCTTTCCCCAGGGTTATCGCTTTATCAATTTGTTCAACACGGCATTAAAGACTTACCCGCCGAGAAGGGCTGGGGCTGTTCCAACTTCAGCAGGCTTGGTTACGGGGGCAGTTTTAACTTACAGATTTTCGACAATTTGAATGTTATTTCCGCAGGTGAAGGTATTTTCTCCAACTGTATTTAAATTTTATTTCTTTAGGATATTCTATCAATGTATCGGTGTCTTTTCGCGTGCTGGCCGGACATCTTTGCGCCGTACTATTTCATGCCTGGCCTCCAGCCGACAGTTATGTCCTGTTCAGTAATTCAATTTATTTATGGCAGACCAACAGATCTGGGCAGCTTACCTCTTTTTCCGGCATGATTGGCCGGAACTGCCTAAGTAAGCCTTATCCCCAATTTTAACAGTTTAAGCTATGAAAAAAAGCCAGACCAACATTGGAAAGGCTATTGAATCACTTCCTTGAACACAGCATTCAGTACTTGCCCGCCATAAAAGCTGGCCTGTTCCGGCTGACAGCTTGCTTGGATAGTGGCTGTTCGCTTTTATCTGTGTAGTTTTAATTTCATCATTATGTCCGTTTGTTCGTCATTTCCAAGTTTGAAAATGTGTTTGTCGAAGGCAACAAATCCATTTTTTTCATAAAATCGGATGGCTCTTGGATTTTGTTCCCAGACTCCCAACCAAACATATTCCACGTCTTTTTCTTTCGCCAATTCAATCGCTTTTTCATAAAGCATTTGTCCGACTTTTTTTCCGTGAAACTCTTTTAGCACGTAAATCCGTTCAATTTCGAGCGCGTTTTTGTCTTTTATTTCGGTTTGGGATTGTCCAGTATTTACTTTTAAATACCCGATCGTTTTTCCTTCAAATTCTGCAAAGTAAAATTCCGAACTTTGGTCGTTCAATTCCGCTGTCAATTTTTCGGTCGAAAATCCGTTTTCCAGATATTCTACCATATCTTCTTCGCTGTTTTCGGAAGAAAAAGTTTCGGCAAAAGTCCGCTTTCCGATATCCTTTAACTTTTCAATATCTTGAAGATTTACTTTTCTGATTTTCATTTATCCCGTGTACTTTTTTCAGCTTGCAGCCATTTTTTATCCCCAGAAAATCCGGACATATTCGGCCAACATATCAGAAGCATTGATTTCAACCCTCCTTATCCCTTACCAGCTGCCTCCGGCACCGCCGCCGCCGAAGCTGCCGCCTCCAAAACCGCCGAAGCCACCGCCACCGCCAAAGCTTCCTCCACCACCGGAGAAATTGCCAAAGCCGCCACCGCTTCTTCTGCCCCCGCCCAGCAGGTTCATCAGCATCAAAGAGGTAAAGAGGTCCACTCCACCGCCGCGGCCACCCATATGGTTGTCGTTATCGTTGCGGTTTCTCAACAGCGGCAGGATCACAAAGATGAAAATGAAGAACAGAAGAAAGAAAATGGCCCTTCCGCTATGCCCCTTTTTCTCCACGTCCTCGGCATCGTACTCCCCGGAAGCGAGCTTGATGACCATGTTGGTTGCCTGGTCCAGGCCCTCATAGTAGGCCTCCCGCTTAAAGGCCGGCACAATGACATTGTCCACGATACGCCGGGCAAGGGCATCGGGAACCGCGCCTTCCATCCCATAACCGGTGGCGATAAACACCTTACGGTCGTTCATGGCCGCCAAAATCAGCAGTCCATTGTCCTTGCCCTCCTGGCCGATCCCCCAGTTTTCTCCCAGCTGAAAGGCATAATCCGAGATATCATACTGCCCCACCGAGCCCATCAGCACCACCGCAATCTGCGTGGACGTACTGTCATTATAGGCCTCCAGCTTCCTTTCCAAGGCATTTTGTTCTGTTCCGGAAAGGGTATTGGTGAAGTCATTGACCAGTTTGGGGGGATTGGGACGCTCGGGGAAATCCCCCTGAGCGGACAAAGCCTGGCAAATAAGAAGAAAAAGGGCAAAGAAAAAGGTTTTTTTAATCAGCATGTTATCCAAAAGAGATTTCATCGGAGAGTTCATTTTCGTCACTGTCAGCATCGTAGGGGAAGTGTTCTTTCAGGGCCTTGCCGGACATCTGTATTCCTTCGATCAGTCCCGCAGTAAATTGGCCGGCCTTAAAATGCATCACCATTTTTTCTTTGATGCTTTCCCAAAAATCCTTTGGGACCACGGCGTTGATGCCACCATCGCCGAGGATGGCAAATTTATGGTCCTCCACTGCCAGGTAAAAAAGAACCCCGTTGCGGAGTTTGGTCTTGTGCATCTTCAGCATGGCAAAGACATCGGCGGCCCTGTCCAGGACATCCCCTTTGCAATGGCTTTCCAGGTGCACCTGAATTTCTCCAGAGGTTTCCAGTTCTGCTGCTTTGATGGCAGCGACGATTTGCTCTTTTTCTGTTTTGCTAAATAACTTTTCGGCCATGGCCTGTAATTTTATAAAATTGCCCGACAGGTGCCGGGCAAAATGTTCACATTTAGAATTCTACGCTCGGAGCAGTCTCAGCTCCTTCAGTGGCTTCGAAATAGCCCTTTTTGTCAAAATCATACCATCCCGCAAAGATATTGTTGGGGAAGGTCCTGAGGTTGGAATTATAGGCCTGCACCGATTGGTTAAAGTTTCTTCTGGCCACCGCAATGCGGTTTTCGGTACCTTCCAGTTGGGCCTGCAGGTCCAGGAAGTTCTGGTTGGCCTTAAGGTCAGGATAACGCTCCACGGCCACCAGTAGCCTGCTCAGACTCCCGCTCAGCTGATCCTGGGCTTGCTGAAACTGGGCTATTTTCTCCGGGGTAAGCTCATCGGCGTTCAGGTTGATGGAAGTGGCCTTGGCCCGGGCATTGATCACCCCTTCGAGGGTTTCTTTTTCGAAATCCGCATAACCTTTTACGGTATTGACCAAGTTAGGAATCAGGTCAGCCCGGCGTTGGTATTGGGTTTCCACTTCGGCCCATTGGCCATTGATGTTCTCCTCTGTCTGCACAAACTGGTTGTAGGTACCTACCGCTTTGGTATAGACAAAAATACCCACCACTACAATGATAAGAATCGGAATAATCGCTTTTTTCATGTGTATTTAATTAATTTAAAGAAATCACTACCAGTCGAACTGAAAACCTTCTTGACTTCACCTGCATCCCTCCAACAGTGGGAGCTGGGGCAAAATCCGACAGATTTCATCGATTGCGACGAATAGGATATTCGAATTTAGATAATATGACGTAAAAGCCCCTGAATGGTTGAGAAAAATAACTTAGATATTGTACACCGCATCGTCATTATCCTGTTTCTTAGCCGGTAAAGAAAGACGTTTCATCTTCACTTTAAAGGTAGTTCCCTTATCCAACTCGCTTTCTACCTCGATATCTCCGTCCAAAGAACGTATCTGTTCCCTGACCAAATAAAGCCCCAGTCCTTTTCCTTCGACGTGGGAATGAAACCTTTGGTAAAGGCCAAAGATACGGTTTCCGTATTTTTCCAAATCGATGCCAATTCCATTGTCCCTAAAAGTCAGTAGGCAGTTGGCCCCAGCCTCTTCGGTGCCGACCCAAATTTCTGGGATCCTGTCTGGATCGCTGTACTTAATGGCATTGGTCACAAAATTCAACAAAAAGTTTTCTAAATGGCTGTAGACATAATTAATAGATCGGACCTGAAAATCCCGGTGGATGATGACCTTCGCTTCCTTAAGCTGCTTGAACAGGCTCTTCTCGATATTGTTCAACAAACTATGGAAAAACACCTCCTCCACTTTGATGATTTTTTGTTTTCGGATAGAGACCACTTCTATCAGGTCACTAAGTGTGGCATTCAGGATAGACACTGAAGTCTTAAGGTTATCAATGACTTCTTGGTTTTCGGGGCTGCTGATTTCCTCTTCATCCAAAAGATCCAAAAGCGAGGTGATGTTCACAATAGGGGCCCGGAGGTTATGGGATACGATATAAGCAAATCTTTGAAGCTCATCGTTGTGGCTGGAAAGGTCTTTGATGAGTTTTTCCCGCTCCACTTCTGCCTTTTTCGCTTCTGTGATATTTTGTGTCACCAGCAATATCCGCTCTACCCTTCCCTCATCATCCGTAAGCGGTACGCCTATCTTCATGTAATGCTGATCCTTAAAGTAGATTTCGTAAAGGACTGTTTCCCCTTGAAATACCCTTTGCAGCTCTCCTTTTGCCTTGATCGCAGTAGCTAAATCATACCTCCCCAGGTAATTGAGCCCTATAAGTTCCTGCGGATCTATACCCATGTTTTTGTATTCACTGCCATCCGCATAGACATGTTGGTACTTGCGGTCCAGGACATCCACGGTCCCTTTGGGAAAGTTTTCCGCTATGCTTTTGTACAGCTGTTGGGACTCTATCAGCTTTTCTTCATTTTTGATCCGCTGAAGGTCTGCCCCTACCCGGTCTCCCAAAACCGTAATAATGTCCTTGATTCCTTTGGGGTTTCGGATGGGCTTGGTGTCCAGGAGCAGCAGAATCCCTATTTTTTTCCCGGACTTATCATTGATGCCCGTGGAGCAGTACGATTCGATTCCCATGTCCTTGAGTATATCATCCTCAGGGTAGAGCTCACAAACTCTTTCACAATGGATGACCATATCATTCTGGTCTTTGGCCACTGCTTTTTGACAGGGGGTATTTTCCAGCGGATAGGTGATATTCGACATGATGACACCTCTTTTGGCCACTGAAATGGTTTCCACCACATCTTCCTCGGGGAGGTATTCCCCGATCATACACATTTCCATATCCAATTTATTGGTCAATAACTTGACCAGCTCATTGAAAAACTCCTTATCACTGTACCGGGTAGAAATCTCGGCCACATTATTCATGATCAGCTGGGTATACTCCTTTTCGGTAATATCTTCAAAAAGAGCCTGATAACCTTCCACATGTTCCATCTCCTCCACGGTGAGCCTTACATAAAAATGCTTATGGTTAAAATCCGTGGTACAGGGTCCCTCATATTCTCCCTTTCCGGAACGGAAGGCTTCCTTGAAGGCATTTACCACCCCTTCATCGGAAGAAAATGTGGTAATGCTTTTACCTACTACCTGGCTGGGACTTTTCGCATCGATTTTCTTTAGCAGGGTCTTATTGACACTCTGGACTATTCCTTTATGGTCAAAATTGATAATGGCCAGGGGGCTGCTATCGTAGATGGATTTTAGCTGTTTAAAATGTTTTCGGTTGGTCTCTTCCACCTCCATGGTCAGGGAAATGTCTAAAATATAGCCTGCCCACAGGTCCTTTCCCTCTGACTTTCGAAGAGGGCTGGACCTGGAATACATCCATTTTTCTTTTCCCCTTAGGGTATAGATTCTAAAATAATCCTCCACTAATTGTCCAGCTTCCTGATTAACAGTGTTCCTCTGTTTGATCTCCCTTAAATCTTCCGGATGGATATAATTTTCGAAGGAAGCTTGCTCCTCCAAAAAAGTGGCAGCATCTACCCCAAAAAGTTCTTTAATACCCTCACTGACAAATACTATTTTTTGGTTCCCATCGTCCTCCCTCTCGAAGATATACATAAAACAAGGCATCAAATTGGGAACTACTTTATCGATCTCGGAGGGAAAATCTTTGGTAAACTCCCTCATATGGGAAACGTCCTCAATATACCTGAAATAGATTTTTTGTCCAGAAATCGTTTCCTCAAAAAACCGCGTGGTTTCTTGTACATAGATGTAATTTCCGCTCTTCTGGCGAATCCGGTAATAGGAATAAACCGGAACACCCGCTTTTCTGGGCTGGCGCTTTGGACTGCTGAGTACATTCATGTCATTGGGATGCACCAAGCCCTCCCAATCCAAAAATCCGCTCTCCTCCCATTCTTCAGGGGTATATCCCAATAACGATTCTAAATCCCCAAAACACTCAAGATTCCTTTCTACTGGACTGAATTGTAGGAAAACCGCATTTGGAGTCTCCTTAATGATGGCCTCCATCTTTTGCCTGATTTCCTGGGAAGTTTCGTACAACTCCCTAATTCCCCTGATCCGTAGCCAATAAAAGTTTCCCGGCGGGACAATTTCTTTTCCCAAAGACCATCCATTGCCAAGGGACAACAGGCCCTCGTTTTCCTTTTCTATGAATTTGAGGTACTCTTTTTTGGAACGTTTGGAAAACTGTTGGGAAAGGTAATTTGCCAAATCAGTGATTCCAGCAGGACCAAAATGCCTTTCACCCTCATAAAAATAGAGCTGTCCTCTATCCTTATCCAACAGCCATTCTTGCCTGAAATCTTTGGTGATAGGTTTGGTTACGATCAGGGCGTTGACCAAGCAGCTGTCCTCAAATTCCTGATGGATGACATTCCCCTCTATGGATACCTTGATAAAATAATTATCCTTGAGTACCATAAAGGTCCGTAGCTTTTCTTGCCTTAATAAGGACTTCACGATTACAATTAAGGGATCACTGCCTAAGGTAGGAAATAATTGCGCGAAGCTTTCGATAGTGAGCGGACCCAACTTTTCCAACAACGCTTCCCCGGCGAAAAGCAACTCATAATTGGCGCCCCGCTTCTTAAAAGTTATTAGAGAATAGTTAATATTTACAGCAGTTTCTTGGATCATTTGGAAAATTTAAATGACCTTACAGAGGTAATATACTTACATTTTTTAATAAATCGGAAAATTTATAGCTGCTTCTCCAAAACTATGGTCTTGTCCAGTTCAACAGAGCCGCCCTTCACGTTCCTTCGGATCGTAATCAAAATTTCACGCCCCTCTTCCGAACGTAAAAGATCATTAATTTCTCCTAATTTCCAATAAACTGCCGGAAGTAAATTGATACCAAGAATCTCGTCTCCTGCTTTTAATCCCTCTTTGGATGCAGGGGAATCTTTTTGTACACTGCTGATATAAAACCTCCTATCCTCCACGCTGCTCATCCTGACCTTTATGCCGCTCATATCATAATGGAAGGGCTGATGAAAATCCCCTCCTTTCTTAAAATACAATTGCTCCCTCGTATAATCGATGATCAACTGCATCTTAGAAAGTATCTCAGAGCCCAAGCTGCCCAAGCGGCCGGATTCAATGATAATGGAAGAAAACTCTGTTTCTTCGGGATACGAGGTGAGTACGTTCCGAAACTTCAGTTTCCCCAACAGGTACCTGTCCACCCTTCCGGCAAAGCCATAGAGATCTCCACCCAAAGATCGCCCTAAGTCCGTCTCAATATACTTTGGGGGGAGGGTGATCTCCTCAGAGGTCTCCCGGTTAAGAAGCAGCGCATGATTGGCGCCGGTATCAATAAGTAACTTGCCCTCGATTTCAGGACCGTCAATTTGCCGGATGGTGCTGCTGACATAGGGTTTGTAATTATGAAATTCCAACTCAATACCTCTATAACCAAAAGGCTTTTTATCAAGGCGGTCAGGCCTGTAAAAAGTCATGATATCTGCATCGTAATTTATCTTCACCGGATTGTACTTAAAAAACTCGTACCCTATTATCCCATGTACAGGGACTCCGATCACCTTTTCCAGTTCCAAAAAATCCTCTTCAAGTACCAAAACTGCCTGAATGGTGCCTTCCACCATGCCCAGATCAAAGTAATTGTTGGGAGAAACCGAGGCTGTCAGCACTGTTTTTCCATCTGCGCCCATCAGATTCAGTGTCCGTGTGTAATATAATCCGAGCTCATCCCCAATACTTTTACTGAACAGGATGTTGGATTTCACTCCTGTATCGATCAGAAAATTAAGTTCTGCACCTCCATTTATGGACACAGGCACTATAATAAGGTTATTGTGGTTGAGAAAAGGAATGTTCACCTTTTTTTTGTCTTCCTTCATGTAAAATCCAGGAACTTGAGCGCTACTGGTGCTAGCCCCAATGTGGAATAAAATAAAAAGCAACAAGAAAAATTTTCTCGGGATCATACTCAAACAATTTAATATTATCTTATTAAAATAAAAACTCTCGGGCAGTCGGGACTAGCAGCAGCCTAAAGGTTATCTGTCTAAAAGTCAAAGCCCTTTTCATCTGCCTGGAGCTTAAACTAATTTAGACTGAAAGCAAATAAGCTGGCAAGAACTAGAGAAGGGGATTGTAGTTTGATAAAATCTAAAAAAACCTGCATCTTTATTTTTTAGTAATGGAAGTTATGGCGGAAAAATCTATCGTAGAAAAGGCAAAAAAGATTTTCGAAAATTTTTTATTGAGGCATGGGAGCAGAAAAACCCCTGAAAGGTTTTCTGTAATAGATGAGTTGTATGCACTTCCTCAGGATGAGCATATTGACGTGGAAGGGCTTTTCCTACTGATGAGAAACAAAGGCTATTCCATCAGCCGCGCGACCATTTATAATACACTTGACCTTTTGGTAGAATGTGGGCTGGCAGTAAAGCACCAGTTCAAGGACAAAGTAGCCCTTTATGAGCAGGCACTGACCTATAAGCACCACGACCACCACGTCTGTAACCAGTGCAGGAAAATCCGTGAATTTTCAGACGAAAGGATCAACGCCATCAAAGAAGCTATGGGCAAAGAGTTCTCTTCTGCCATTACCAGCCATTCATTGGTTCTTTATGGGGATTGCCAAATCCCGGATTGCAAAAACCTCAAGCTCGTTTAGATCAATCGATCAAAGATCCCTTATCCCTTGTACTTAGAAGTAGGCGCTTCAATTATTTTATTCCTCAGCTCCTGCCCGCTAGTTGCTTTCCCTTTGGAAAAGTAGGCTAAATAATTCCTCGTGGACATTTTGGGGAGGACACCTATCTTCTCGGAATGAAAAGTTATGCCCTTATCTGGGGGACTAGTGAAACCCATTATGCTTACAAATTAATGGGAAATCAAATTTCAAGTTGAAGTAGACAGAAAGCTTAATTCCTAAACCCTTACAGCAGGCAAAAAACCCAAAACATATTTTATTCTGAATTTCATTTTTTTCACCCCTCATTATCTGCCAGAACCAGAAAAACCAAATACAAAAAACGTACATTTATGGAATAAAAAAGAGGTCAAAAATGACACTATTTTTTTATCCACATCTATCCACACTTATCCACACTACCTATTAATAACTACATAACTCACTGAAATACAATTACTTATAAACTTATAAAAAAACACGATTTTGTGGATAAAGTGCTGTAAATGAATTTTTTCTGAAAATAATACCTATTTATGAAAGTGGATAACCTGCGCAACCAAAGATAATTCTAAGGCAGTCGTCCTACTCCTGATGTTGCCTGATCAGCCGGGTCCTGTACGCATTAAAGATGCGGGATTTACTGATAAAACCCAAATACCTGCCGTTGTCCACCACGGGTAGGTTCCAAGCGCCAGAACGCTCAAATTTGTCCATCACCTCCCGCATCCCTTCCGAGGGCTGTATGGTATCCGGAGGACTGTGCATGAGTTTGCGGATTTGTGTTTCGTCCTGTTTTTCTTTATCAAACATAATGTCCCGGATATCGTCCAAAGTAATGATCCCATTAAGTGTTCCCTTTTCATCCACCACGGGGAAAATATTCCTTTTAGAGAGCTTCACCAATCCGCATAAGTCTTTTAAAAGCGCATCCGGATGAATGGGCAATAGATCTTTTTCCATAATCCTTCGGATATCAATCAGGTCAAGCACTGCTTCATCCTTTGTTTCCGGAAGATGTTTCCCCTGCTCCACCAACTGGCTTTTGTAAAGGGAGTTTTTATCGAAGTAACTGGCGGAAGCCATGGAAATGGCCGACACCAACATCAGCGGTACAAAAAGCTCATAGCCCCCGGTCACCTCGGCAATCAGGAATATTGCCGACAAAGGAGCATGCTGTACCCCACTCATCACCCCGCACATGGCCACCAAGGTAAAGTGCGCCACAGGAAGAGGAATATAGAGGCCAAAGAAATTGCTGGCATAGGCGAAAAGAAAACCTGTAATCCCCCCTACAAATAAAGAGGGGGCAAAGATCCCTCCACTACCACCACTTCCAATGGTAAGGGCCGCAGCTATAGGCTTGGCAAAAATGATAAAAAGAAGGTAAACCAGAATAAAATAAGGATTATTGACTTCTGAAAAGAAAGGGCTCCGGTTTAAAAGATCATCCACATCTCCAGAGATCAGCGAATTGAGGATATTGTACCCCTCGCCATATATTGGGGGAAGGAAGAAAATGATCAAACCCAACAGGGCACCACCGCACAATATCTTCAACCAAGGATTGGTAAACCGCTCCAGCATGCTTTCTGTTTTCAGCACCGAGCGGTTAAAGTATACCGATACCAGACCGGTGATCAATCCCAACAATAAATAATAGGGCGTATGGGCTGCAATGAACTCGTCCCTGATGTCAAATGAAAAGATCACATCGTTGCCGATCAGGACCATGGTCGTCAGCGATCCCATCACCGAGGCGATCAGGAGCGGGATAAAGGAACCTACATTTACTTCCAATAAGATTACCTCTATCGCAAAAATCACCCCACCGATGGGAGATCCAAAGATTGCGGAAATCCCTCCTGCCGCTCCACATCCAATCAAAATGTTCCTTTTCTTGGCATTCAGGTGCATGAGCACCCCGGAATTGGAACCAATGGCTGAGCCCGTCACCACAATCGGCGCCTCCAGCCCTACAGAACCTCCCAGCCCCACTGTCAAACAGGAGGTGATCACCCTGCTAAAGCTCTTCACCCGAGGAATCAAGCTGTTCTTTTTGGAAATATTGTAGAGTATTTCAGGAATACCGTGACCGCCATAATCCTTGACGATGTATTTCCCTACGACATAAGTCAATAATATCCCGACCAAGGGATAAAGGATAAAGAAAAAGTTGGCGTACTCGATTTGAAATCCCTCGATCAACCAGTGTTGTATGAAGTGCACCGACTCCTTGAGCACGACTGCGGCGATTCCCGTAAGAATACCGATAACCCCACTAAGGATCAAGACAAAATTCTTAGTGCTGATGTGTTTGAGCCTCCAGATTAAAAACCGGGTAATAATATCTGTTTTTGCCAAAACGGAAAGTTCTTGTTAATCAAAATATTTCTTGAAATTCAGGTTATTTGGCTATGTTTCCGACAATTAAAGGCAAAAGTAAAAATTTATTATTTTCTAACGGAGCATGTTCACAAATAAATAACCTACCCTTAACGGTTTTTGGCTTCATTCCAGTAAACGTCCATTTCCGCCAAACTCATTTCCTCGATTTTTTTTCCCGACTTTCGGGCCGCTTCTTCCAGGTATTTAAACCGGTAAATAAACTTTCTGTTGGTCTTTTCGAGGGCTTCTTCGGGATTAATATCAATAAAGCGGGCATAGTTGATCAGGGAAAAGAGCAGATCGCCAAACTCCCCGGTCGCTTTTTCCCTATCGATTTCTTGTTGGTCGACCGCGTTGAATTCGGATTTAAACTCCTGCATCTCTTCCTCCACTTTCTCCCATACCTGGCTTTTTTCTTCCCAATCAAAACCTACTCCCCTTGCCTTTTCCTGTATCCTCATCGCCTTGATCAATGCAGGCAAGGAGCGGGGCACCCCACCCAATACACTTTGGTTTCCTTTTTCCTGTAACTTGATCTTTTCCCAGTTTCTCTTGACAGTCTCTTCGTCATTGGCCTGGGTATCCCCATAAATATGTGGATGGCGACGAACCAGCTTTTCACAGAGGCTATTGATCACCTCTGCAATATCAAACACCTTTTTCTCCGACCCTATCTTCGCATAAAACACAATATGCAGCAGGATATCTCCCAGTTCCTTTTTGACCTCCATCAGGTCATTGTCCAATATGGCATCCGACAACTCAAAAGTCTCTTCAATGGTCAAGTGCCGTAAGGTTTCCATGGTCTGCTTCCGATCCCAAGGACACTGTTCACGCAGCTCGTCCATTATGGTCAGCAGGCGGTCAAAGGCTTCCAGTTGTTGTTTTCGGCTAGATAATTCAGACATGGAGGAAGGGAAACTATTCGGATTGTGTGGACGTTTTCAAAGTATTACGTAAATTTGTGCAAATTAATTGGATATGACAACTCTATATTTGACTTTGGGTTTTTTGGCCCTGTTTTTCATCATGATGTCCGTAAGGCTTATATTCTTGAAAAATGGCCAATTCAAAGGTACCTGTGCTTCACAGAACCCTTACCTGAACAAAGAGGGGGAAACCTGTAGCTATTGTGGCAAGAAAGTGGATGACGGATCCGAATGCGGCAATCCTGATTCCGAAGTGAATAAAGTCATGGCCAAATTCAAGTAATCTCCAACATTTCCTGTGTGCCTATCATCGGACATGGGATTTTTTTCTTTACATCGAACTAAACTCTTTCAAAGTGGCATTAATCAAGTCTATTTCCGGTATACGAGGTACTATCGGAGGAAAAGCAGGTGAGGGATTGACTCCATTGGATGTGGTAAAATTCACATCAGCCTACGGTGCATGGATATTAGAAAAAACCAACAACCCCAAGATTGTCATCGGAAGGGATGCGAGGATTTCCGGGGACATGGTTTCCAAATTGGTTACCGCCACCCTTCAGGGCCTGGGCATTCATGTGATCGACTTGGGACTGAGCACCACCCCGACAGTGGAATTTGCGGTTCCGTTAGAAAAAGCAGGCGGGGGTATTATCCTTACTGCCAGCCATAACCCTGCCCAATGGAACGCCTTAAAACTCTTAAATGCCGAGGGAGAATTCATCTCTGATCAGGATGGCAAAGAAGTCCTGGAAAAAGCAGAAAAAGAGGATTTCCACTTTGCTGAAGTAAAAAAACTGGGAGGCTACACTTTAGTAGACGATTATATCGACCGACACATTGAGCATGTGCTCTCTCTGCCATTGGTAGATAAAGAAGCCATTGCTTCTAGGAATTTCAGAATTGTTATCGACTGTGTCAATTCTACCGGTGGCATTGCCCTTCCTAAATTGCTAAAAGCATTGGGTGTGGAGCAGGTAGAGGAAATGTTCTGTGAGCCTAATGGCCACTTTCCCCATAATCCAGAGCCCTTGCCGGAAAATCTCCGGGATATATCCGGAAAACTCAATAATGGTAAATTTGATTTGGGTATTGTAGTGGATCCGGACGTGGACAGACTGGCCTTCCTGACGGAGGACGGCACTGCTTTTGGCGAGGAATATACTTTGGTGGCCGTAGCAGACTACGTATTGTCAAAGACTCCTGGCAATACGGTCTCCAACCTTAGCTCTACCAGAGCCCTTCGTGATGTCACGGAGAAGCACAAAGGTACCTATAGCGCCGCTGCAGTGGGAGAAGTCAATGTGGTGAACAAAATGAAGGAAAGTAAGGCCATCATCGGTGGAGAAGGTAACGGCGGAGTGATCTATCCGGAATCCCACTACGGAAGAGATGCATTGGTGGGCATAGGCTTGTTCCTGACCCATTTGGCGCATTTTGGCAAACCGGCCAGCCGATTGAGAGCCTCTTACCCCAACTATTATATTTCCAAAAACAAAATAGAGCTGACCCCTGAAATTGATGTGGATGCCATCTTGGATGAAATCAGCAGAAAATACAGCAAACAGCCCATCAATGATATCGATGGTGTCAAGATCGAATTTGGCAAGGAATGGGTACACCTTAGAAAATCCAATACTGAGCCGATTATCCGTATCTACTCGGAATCAGAAACCCAAGCAACGGCAGAGCATCTTGCCAACAAATTGATACTCGATATCAAAGAAGTCATCACAGCGACAAAATAAAGATTAGCTTACCCAACCCATATATTAGAGAGAATGAAAGTTTATTTGGATAATGCAGCTACTACAGCATTGGACGAAAAGGTGCTGGAAGCCATGCTGCCCTATATGACAGGGCACTATGGCAATCCCTCTTCTGTTCACTCGCATGGGAGAGAGGTCCGCACTGCCATCGAACGTTCGCGAAAGAAAGTGGCTGAGCTGCTCAATGCTTCACCGGGGGAAATCTTCTTTACCTCCGGAGGTACCGAAGCGGACAATACCGCTTTGGTGTGCGCCATTGAAAGCTTTGGAATTAAACATGCCCTTACTTCCTCCTTGGAACACCACGCAGTGCTCCACACCTTACAGGAATGTGAAAAGCGTGGGTACATCAAGCTGGATTATGTCCAAATAGATTCCCGTGGACGAATCGATCAGGAGCAGTTGACAAAGTGGGTTGAAAAACACCCTAAATCACTGGTCTCCATCATGCATGCCAATAACGAAATCGGTAATATTAATGATATTGCCGCTATAGGGGAAATCTGCAAGGAAAACGAAGTGTTCTTCCATTCTGATACGGTTCAGACGATGGGACATTATATCCATGATTTGAAAACCTTGCCGGTGGATGCCATAGTCGCTGGTGGCCATAAATTTCATGGCCCCAAAGGTTCAGGATTTCTTTATTTGAACAAGAAAAATAAAATCCGGCCGTTTATCTATGGAGGAGCGCAAGAAAGAAGCATGCGCGGTGGCACGGAAAACGTCTATGGCATTGTCGGTATTGCCAAAGCTTTGGAACTGGCCTATGCTGAAATGGCCGAACACCAAAAGTTTGTGGAGCGTTTAAAAAGCCGCTTTATCGAAAAACTTAAGGAAGCAGTCCCAGGTGTGGAATTTAACGGCCTATCTGCGGACATGGACCAAAGCCTGTACACCGTGCTAAACGTAAGCTTGCCACCCTCAGAAGAAAACAGCGGCATGCTACTGTTCAATCTGGACTTAGCAGGTATTTCTGCTTCCGGGGGATCAGCCTGTAGTAGTGGTGCCACTGTAGGCTCCCATGTACTGAGAGCCTTAAATGTACAGGCGGAAAGAGATTCCGTGAGGTTCTCCTTTAGCAGGTTCAACACTCAGGAAGAAGTTGATTATACCATAGAAAAATTAAAGGAACTTTATAGCGTCATCGCGGGATAAAGTGAAACAGTGATAAACCGGTCTTTGGCCGGTTTTTTTTTATTTAAAAGGCAATTTACTGACATCCACATTCCCTCCAGAAAGGATCAGTCCTACTTTCTTGTTCTCAAAAACACGTTTGTTGGCCAATACAGCCGCTAAAGCAACGGCACTGCTGGGCTCCACTACCAATTTCATCCGTTCAAAAATCAAACGCATGGCATCAACGATTTCCTCTTCGGAAACAGTAAAAATATCCTTGACGTATTTGGAGATGGCGATAAAGTTCCTTTGACCCAAAGAGGTCAATAGTCCATCAGCAATGCTCTTTGGCTTTTCCATGGGAATGATCTGGTTAGCCTTCAAGCTGCGGGAAGCATCATCCGCTCCTTTTGGCTCCCCACCGTAAATCAAGGTTCTGGGAGAAATATAATGGGTCGTCAATGCAGTACCCGCCAACAAGCCTCCACCGCCTACGGGAGCCATGATCGCATCAAACGGAATGCGCTCACTCCACATTTCCATAGCACAGGTGGCCTGCCCCTCTATCACATCCATATAATCATAGGGAGGAATAAAGGCTGCTCCCGTTTCCTTTACCACTTTATCCAAGGTATTTTCCCTGGCCTTCAGGTTGGGTTCACATTCTATGATCTCACCCCCATAGCACTTTACGGCTTCCTTTTTAATTGCTGAAGCATTGGAGGGCATCACAATATAGGCTTTGGTACCTGTTTCCCTGGCCGCAAGCGCCAAGGCTGCAGCATGGTTTCCACTGCTATGGGTAGCCACACCGTTTTCTTTGAGCTCGGGCGGCAATTTCAATATGGCATTGGTAGCACCACGGGCCTTGAAAGCTCCTACCTTCTGAAAATTCTCACATTTGAAATACAGTTGACATCCGGCCATCTCATTGATGGTCTCACAGGTCAGCATGGGCGTCTTATGGATATAAGCAATGATCCGTTGGTGAGCCTGCTCAATATCGATCAGTTGTGGAAATCTAAATTTATGCATGTAGTATAAAGTTAACATTTTGAACGTAATAATTTTTATCTTTCACCAAAATATCCAAGATGAAAAAACTGGTAGAATTACTAAAAAACAGGGTTTTTCACCCTATTATGGGAGTGGAATTAACCATTCAAAACACGTTTCCTTTAGATTTTACTACCGATAATACCAATTTATCCCTCATTGATTTATCCGACACCGGCAAATTCAACGACTATGTTTTTGCCCTTTTGGAGGCCTCAGAAAAACCCTATGGCATAGGAGGATATTTGGAACACCGCGCCATCTATCAGCGAAGTGAGGTATTTGGGACATCAGAAGCTGACTTCCGCAACATCCATTTGGGAGTGGACATCTGGACCAACGCACACCATCCTATTTATGCTCCTTTGGATGGCAAAATCCACAGTTTTCAGGACAATGGAAGCTTTGGCAACTATGGTCCGGTCATCATTCTGGAGCATCAGCTCAAAGGAGAAACCTTCCATAGCTTATATGGACATTTGAAACGCTCTGATCTTGTAGGACTGGAGATAGGCCAGCAGGTTTCCGCAGGACAGGTTTTTTGTCATGTAGGCCCCTTTCCCGAAAATGGAGACTGGCCACCACACCTCCACTTTCAGTTGATCGGCGATATGGAAGGAAAGTTCGGGGATTACCCGGGAGTCTGCTCTGCAAAAGACCTGAAAAAATACCAGGAAAATTGCCCAGATCCTTCTTTGATAATTCAATGAGGGCAAATATTTCGTCCTTAAAGGCACTCAATTAAGCAAAAATACTAGCCAATAATCCAAAAATTTTAGAATACTGCCAAAGGC
>NZ_BAAHAP010000029.1:0-27500 GCF_054777495.1 Echinicola sediminis
GCTGCCAACAGACTTTATGTGCTGATGCAGAAGCAGATCAATAGAGGGCAGGATGGTGCAGGGATTGCAAACATTAAAATCAACAGCAAGCCAGGTACCCGCTATATCAGCCGGTACAGGTCTGTGGATCCGCAAGCAGTCAACTTTATTTTTTCCAAAGTTGCCAAAAAGTTCAAAAAGGCAAAGAAGTCTGGCGGAGAGTCCGGTCTAATGGATGCTGACTGGATCAAGGACAATGTTGCATTTTCAGGTGAAGTTTGGTTAGGTCATCTACGTTACGGCACTCATGGGGAAAACAGCATAGAGACTTGCCACCCATTTCTGCGGCAAAACAACTGGAGAAGCCGGAACCTGGTAATGGCAGGGAATTTCAATATGACCAATGTGGAAGAGCTCTTTGGGAAACTGGTTGAGCTTGGTCAACATCCCAAGGAAAAGACCGATACCGTTACGGTGATGGAGAAAATCGGCCACTTCGTGGACGAGGAGAACCAGCGGATATTTAATAAATACAAAGATCAATACAGCAATAACGAGATTACAGAAGTAATCGAGAGAGAGCTGGATGTAGCCAGGATTCTAAGAAGGTCTTGCCGGGATTTTGATGGCGGATACGCCATGGCAGGGATCATCGGAAACGGCGCCAGCTTTGTGGTAAGGGATCCTTCAGGAATCAGGCCGGCCTATTATTATGCCGATGATGAGATCGTAGTGATTGCCTCAGAAAAGCCTGCCATCAAATCGGCATTTAATATTGACTATAATGCCATCAAAGAGATTCAGCCGGGCCATGCCCTGATCGTAGATAAGGATGGTTCTTATGGAGAACATGAAATCCTTTCCGCTTTGGAAAAGAAGTCGTGTTCCTTCGAGAGAATCTATTTTTCCAGGGGCACAGATCCTGATATCTACCGAGAGAGAAAGCGGTTAGGAAAGGCTTTGATTCCCCAGATTTTGAAGGCCATCGATTTTGATCTTAAAAACACCGTATTTTCTTATATTCCGAATACTGCAGAAACAGCCTTCCTTGGGCTTATTGAAGGTCTTGAGGATTACTTAAGTGCCAAAAGGCGGGAGATTCTGCTTGATGGAAAGCCTCATTTGGGGGATGTGGAGGAATTGCTCAATTTCCGCCCACGGGTAGAGAAACTTGTCAATAAGGATGTGAAGTTAAGGACCTTCATTACCAACGATAATGACCGTGATGTAATGGTGGCCAACGTTTACGATACCACTTACGAGGTGATTCGTTCTGGGGTAGATACGATTGTTGTTCTTGATGACAGTATCGTGCGGGGGACTACTTTGGAAAAAAGTATTTTGACCACCTTGGATAAGCTGAGCCCGAAAAGGATCATTGTGGTGTCGTCCGCACCGCAGATCCGATACCCGGATTGTTACGGGATTGACATGTCCAAAATGAAGGAATTCATTGCTTTTAGAGCGGCATTGAAGTTGCTGGAAGAAAGCGGACAGCACTATATCTTGGATGAGACTTACGAAAAGTGCATTGCCAATCCAAATGCCAATCAAAACTTTGTAAAGGACGTTTACAGTAAATTCACTCCTCAGCAGATTTCTGACAAGATTGCAGAAATCATTACCGTGGAACAAATAAAGGCAGAGGTGAAGGTGATTTACCAAACCGTGGAGAACCTCAATAAATCCTGCCCTGATCATTTGGGAGATTGGTATTTTACCGGCGATTTTCCAACTGCCGGTGGAATGAGGGTTGTGAACAAGTCCTTTGCCAATTTTATGGAAGGAAAAGCAGTCAGAGCGTACTGACATTTAAATATTATGCATATGAAAAGGCCATTGTTTAATGGCCTTTTTGCATTTTGTAATCTGATATACGAAACAAGAGCGGTAGTTCAAATTTTATAAGAGAAGTTCAATAGTAGGAAAGGCCAAGGAGCCAGGACAAAAGAGTTACTAATATTTAACAGAAAAATATATGGGTATCAATACTGCACTTTTAAAAGACGTATGTGAAATCGCCGGGGCCCCGGGGTTTGAAAAGAGGATCAGGGATTTGGTGATCGAACAGGTAAGTCCTTTGGTGGACGAAGTCAAGGTAGATAATCTGGGCAATGTGATTGCCATCAAAAAGGGAGTGAACAATCCGGAGGGAAAAAAAGTAATGGTGGCTGCCCACATGGATGAAATCGGTTTTATCGTTACCCATATCGATGAAAATGGGTTCTTGAGGTTTCATACATTGGGAGGCTTTGACCCTAAAACACTTACTGCTCAGCGTGTAATCGTGCACGGGAAAAAAGACCTTATAGGGGTAATGGGCAGCAAGCCTATTCATGTGATGACCCAAGAAGAAAGAAATAAGCTGCCAAAGACCACTGATTATTTTATCGACCTGGGCATGAGCAAAGAAGAGGTAGAGAAATATGTCCAAATAGGAGATCCAGTGACCAGGGACAGGGAATTGGTGGAGATGGGGGACTGTGTTAACTGTAAATCCATCGATAATAGAGTTGCGGTGTTTATCCTCATTGAAGCTTTAAAGAAAATCAACAATCCTCCGTATGATGTTTATGCGACTTTCACGGTGCAGGAAGAAGTGGGGCTGCGGGGTGCAAATGTGGCGGCTCACGGCGTAGATCCCGATTTTGGTATAGCCCTGGATACTACCATTGCCTATGATGTGCCCGGTGCTTCCGCTCATGAAAAGATCACTGAGCTGGGAAAAGGGACTGCCATCAAGGTGATGGATGCCATGACGATCTGTGATTATAGAATGGTGGATTTTATGAAGAAGATGGCTGCAGATAATGAAATCAAATGGCAGTCGGAAATTTTGACTGCCGGAGGTACGGATACTGCGGGGGTGCAGCGAATGGGTAAGCAAGGAGCCATTGCGGGAGCAATCTCCATTCCTACCAGACATTTACATCAGGTGATCGAGATGGCCAACAAAGAAGATATTGCAGCCAGTATTTCCTTGCTGAATGCCTGTCTGGAAAATCTCGATAAATATGACTGGAGTCATTAAGCCATAAGTTTAAAAAGGCCTCTGATTAATTTCAGGGTCCTTTTTTAAGCTTTGACTTTTTTCTTTGGGGCCTTTTTTATCAGGTAGTTTAACAGTTCGTGGTAATTGGTGTGTTCATGATTACTGAGGCTAATGGAGCTTTTGTCAGCAAAGGCAATGGTCAACTGCCGGAATTCCTTTTTGTTGGTGACCATCACTTCTTCCTGCCAGGCCAAAATATCGGTAAGTTCATATTCTTTGCGGAGGCCCCGTAAAGGCAATCTGACCATAATTTTGGCTTTTCCTGCGCTGACAAAGCGGTAACCTGCCATCATTTTGATAGCTATAAGCAAAATGACCAATGTGAGCAGTGTGGCACTGATCAGGTAAAAGACCATGCTGTAGGTCTGCTTTGAGCTAAAATCATTAAGGATATAGGAAAGGCCTGAAATGAGAATCAAAACGACCAGGCCCAAAGAAATATAAGTGGCGCGCTTTGGCTTACAATGAATCATATTTTTTGACTAACTCGTCCCGCTTTTGTTTTGCAAATTTAACCAGTTCCGGGAAGAATTGGTCAAAATATACTTTAAGTTCTTTTTCGTGTTCCTTTAAAAACAAATGTGCGGTTTCCATTTTGGAATCAAAAGAGGTGTGTTTGGAAATGCCTGTCAGGGATGCTTTCATCCCAGCTATGGTGCCATAAGCCACTAGCCAATTTTCCTTTTTCATATAATGAAACATATAAAGGAAGTTTTGCGGGAGGAGTTGTTCGTTTTCTTCAATGATGTGATAAACCTCTTTGGCAAAGTCCTGAATGCTTCTGTGGTCATAATCCTGCCAATGTTTACTGAGAAAATAGTCAAAATAAACGTCGGTAATAACCCATGCATACTTATTGTATTTGGGTTTTAGGAGTTTTTGGGCTTCTTTAACGACCGGGTGAGTATCCGTAAAATGGTCGATTTCCCTGTGCAATAGAATTCCAGCCACAATCCCGGGTTCAAATTGTTCCTCAAGATTGCCCCGTACAAAATCACCGATAAAGTTGCCCAGCAGGACTTTAGGGTGATCAAAGGAAAGATATGCGTGAGCTAAAAAATTCAATTCAGAAAATCAGTTTTAGTGCTTACCTACTCTTTTAAAAGCATTAGCTTTGAAAAATAAAATTAACCATTGATGTCGAAAATACAGGAAGAATTAAGAATAACTTTACAACTTTTAAAAAAGGAGTGGGCGGAGGACCTGGAGCAATACAGGGTCAAAACCTTGGGCGCTTCCATAGACGACAAGAAAAAGGAGGGGATCTGCTGGTATCCTGTACAGCTGGTTAAAACCAAAGTGGGGATGGGCGACCGGCTCATTCTAGAGATAGAACGATCGGACAGCAAACAATCCCATGGCTTTCAGTCAGGTAAATCGGTTTCTGTATTTTCGAATGTTTCCAATGGTAAGATGCCAAGGACTAATGGTGTGGTGAATTTTGTCCGTAAAAACAGCATGACCATCACCTTAATGGGCAGTGATTGGCCGGACTGGCTGCACGATGGCAAGCTGGGGGTCGATCTGCACTTCGATGAGGCAAGCTATAGAGAGATGGAGTTTGCTATGAACAGTGTCATGAAGGCGGAAGCGGGAAGGTTGGGACAATTACGGGAGGTGATGTTGGGGGGAAGCAAAGCGGGGTCGACAGAAACGCCAACAAAGCAGCATATTGGGGCTGGGCTTAACAACAGTCAGGTAGAGGCAGTGCAGGGAGTGTTTGATGTTTCTGAAGTAGGCATCGTGCACGGACCTCCCGGGACAGGGAAGACCACTACCCTGGTGGAGGCCATTAGGGGAGTGTTGGAAGTAGAGAAGCAGGTGCTGGTGTGTGCTCCAAGCAATGCGGCAGTGGATCTTTTGGTCGATAAATTGACCAGCAAAGGAGTGACAGCATTGCGGGTTGGGCATCCGGCAAGGGTGGATGACCAGTTATTGGAACAGACATTGGATGCAAAAATCACCCAGCACGACAGCTATAAAGATCTGAAAAAATTAAGGCGGTCGGCGGAAGAATTCAGGAAGTTGGGCAGGAAATACAAAAGGAATTTTGGCCCTGAAGAAAGGGCGCAGCGAAAGCGGCTAATGGCGGAGGCCTCGAAGGTGAAAGAGGCTGCGGCGCATTTGGAGGATTATATTCTTTACGACGTGTTTCAGCAAAGCCAGGTAATTGCCACGACTTTGGTCGGGGCCAACCATCCTGTTTTAAAGGGGATGAAGTTTCCTGTGGTTTTTATAGATGAGGCCGGGCAGGGCTTGGAGCCCGCCACTTGGATACCAATATTGAAAGCTGAAAAGGTCATCATGGCAGGGGACCATTGTCAGCTTCCTCCTACCATTAAGTCTTACGAGGCTGCAAAGGAAGGGCTTGCTGAGACCCTTTTTGAAAAAGCAATTAAAAGGCAGCCTGAAGTCAGTTGGATGCTGCGTAAGCAGTACCGTATGCCCGAGATGATCATGAAGTTTTCCAGTGGCTATTTTTATGATGATGCACTGGAGGCAGCTGAAAACACATTAGAGCATTTCTTGGCTGATGGGGAGCCGGTGATGGAGTTTATTGATACCGCGGGTAGTGGGTTTGCCGAGCATTTGGAGAATAACTCCCTGAGCAAGCTAAACGCGGATGAGGCAAGGTTTTCATTGGGGCTGCTTGAAAAACTGGTCGAGAGGATAGGCTTTGACGTTTTTAAGGAAAAGTCCTACAGTATAGGAGTGATCTCTCCCTATAAAGCACAGGTGAAAAAACTTACCGAGCTAATGGAAACAGGAGAGATGTACGATCACTTGAGAGCCATGGAGGATCAGGTGACCATTGGGACCATTGATGGGTTTCAGGGGCAAGAGCGGGATGTGATATTGATCAGCCTGGTGAGGTCAAACGAAAAAGGAGAGATAGGCTTTTTGTCGGATATCCGTCGAATGAATGTGTCGCTCACACGTGCCAAGCGGAAGTTGATAGTTGTGGGGGACAGCGGTACTTTGTGCACGCACCCTTTTTATCAGCAATTTTTGGATTTTGTAAACGATAATGGGCTTTATAAGAGTATCTATGAAATGATAGAACTGTAGGCAGCGTGCTTCCAAATGACCTGAAGCGGATGGTTTTATCAGTAAGATGGGAATAAGCTTATTTTTTGCCAGCTTGCTCCATATAGGCGAGGTTCAGGTAGCTCAAGACTTTGCCAAAAGCTTGGGCGGAGCGTTCCTGATCAGGACTGAGTTTTTTGCCTGTCAAGCGGCAAAGCAGTAGGCCGTATACCCCATTGATGCAGATTTGGATTTCATTTCCCAGATCCTGCCCTTCAGCAGCTACGATGGTTTCAATAATATGAGGTTTTGCCTCATTATAAACCCCGAAGTAGGTTTTGTCCTTTTTTAGCAGGTCCCAATGGATCTGGGCCAGGGTTTCCACTTCTTTTTGGGTGGAAGCCAAGTGTCCGGATGTTTGAAGACCTTCATTTTTCATCTGAAGGGCCAGCTTTTGGAACCAATCGGTGATCTCACCTTTTTCCAGGTCAGAAACCGGGTAATGGGCAATGACGTACTGGCGAATATCCTCCATGTTGAATTGGTACGAACGGAGTAAGTCTTCCATCTGGTACATGTAAACAATGTATTCTCCGATGTTCTGTGCTTTTTTCTTTTCTGCCAGCTGTTTCATGATTGGATAATTAATGGGGCAAAGATAAGAAGCCTGGTTTTTCCATCAAGCCAATTACAGGAAACAAAAGAAGGATTTTAATGCCCTGCGCCTTTGCCGGAGCAGTCCTTGGTTATAAATAAGTCAATGCGATACTGTTAAAACCCTAACTATTTACTATTTTTGCCCTCAGAATGGATATGCAAAAGATTAGAAATTTCTGTATCATCGCCCATATTGATCATGGGAAGAGTACGTTAGCAGACCGTCTTCTTCAGTTTACCAATACGGTGACCGAAAGGGAGATGCAAGACCAGTTGTTGGATAATATGGATCTTGAGCGTGAGCGGGGAATCACCATTAAGTCTCATGCGATCCAGATGAAATACAATTATCAAGGGGAGGAGTATACGCTGAACCTGATCGACACTCCTGGACACGTGGATTTCTCCTACGAAGTTTCCCGCTCCATAGCGGCCTGTGAGGGAGCTTTGTTGATTGTGGATGCTTCCCAGGGGGTAGAGGCGCAGACCATCTCCAATCTTTATTTGGCCATGGAACATGATTTGGAAATCATCCCTGTGCTCAATAAAATTGATTTGCCCGGTGCAGACCCTGAAGTGGTGGCTGATGAGGTCATTGATTTGATTGGCTGCGACCGTGAAGATATTATCCTCGCTTCTGGTAAAGAGGGCTTAGGTATTGAAGATATTTTGAATGCGGTAGTGGAGAAGGTACCTGCACCAAAGGGGAATCCGGAAGAGCCTTTACAGGCCATGATTTTTGATTCGGTGTACAATCCTTTCCGTGGGGTGGAAGTACTCTTCCGCGTGTTTAACGGTACCATCAAGAAAGGGGACAAAATTAAATTCGTCAATACCGGTAGAGAGTATGATGCTGATGAAATCGGTATTTTGGGAATCCAGCAAAAGCCCCAAAGCACCATCAGTACAGGAAATGTGGGCTACCTGATTTCAGGTATCAAGGTGGCCAAAGAGGTGAAAGTAGGGGATACCATTACGCACATTAAGCGCCCATGCAGCACGGCCATCAAAGGTTTCGAAAATGTGAAACCTATGGTGTTTGCCGGGATTTATCCAGTAGATACCACGGAGTTTGAGGAATTAAGGGCTTCCATGGAGAAACTGCAGTTGAATGACGCCTCCTTGGTTTGGGAGCCGGAAACTTCTGCTGCCTTGGGTTTTGGTTTCCGTTGCGGTTTTTTGGGAATGCTGCATATGGAGATCATTCAGGAGAGATTGGAGCGTGAGTTTGATATGACGGTAATCACCACGGTGCCTTCCGTACAGTTCAAGGCATTGATGAACAGTGGGGAATATAAGTTTATAAATGCGCCCTCCGACATGCCGGATCCTAACCTGTTCAAGCATATAGAGGAGCCCTATGTCCATGCCTCGATCATTACCAAAGCCGATTATGTAGGTCCGGTGATTCAGTTGTGTATGGAGAAAAGAGGGCAGATCAAAAACCAGGTCTATTTGACGGCGGACAGGGTGGAGCTCAGCTTTGACATGCCTTTGGCAGAGATTGTGTTTGATTTCTTTGACAAGCTAAAGACCATTTCCAGGGGATATGCCTCCTTGGATTATGAGCTCAAGGAAAGCAAGGCTTCCAACATGGTACGTCTGGATGTGATGCTGAACGGAGAGGTAGTGGATGCCTTGTCAGCAGTGGTGCATAGGGACAAGGCTTACGAGTGGGGCAAGCGGCTTTGTGAAAAGCTCAAAGAACTGGTGCCTAGACAAATGTTTGAAATCGCTATACAGGCAGCCATTGGAACAAAGATCATTGCCCGTGAAACAGTAAAAGCGATGCGTAAAAACGTGTTGGCCAAATGCTACGGTGGTGATATTTCCCGTAAGCGTAAGCTCTTGGACAAGCAGAAAAAAGGTAAGAAGCGAATGAGGCAAGTCGGAAACGTCGAGGTCCCTCAGGAAGCATTTATGGCTGTGCTGAAGTTGGATTAAGGGGGAGAGGAATTCATTATTCTAAATTCAGGGTTGGAAATTCTTCATTGAGCGATCCGTAAGTGATATTTTTGCTCACAATTATGTGAAAGAGCAATGAAAGAAAAGAGAGAATATGACCTTGAAGAACGTTTGATTTCCTTTGCTGTGGCAATCATTGAACTGGTTGATTCCTTGCCTTCGTCTAAAGCGGCAAATCACTTGGGTGGACAACTATTGAGGTCAGGCACTTCACCGGCATTGAATTATGGAGAAGCCCAAAGCAGTGAATCAAGAAGGGATTTTATCCATAAATTTAAAGTGATTTTAAAGGAGCTAAGAGAATCATTGGTTTGTATAAAAATACTTAGGAAGTCCAATATTGTTCTTCAGGATGAAAGAACAAATTTTATCTTTAAGGAATCTAACGAGCTGATATCAATATTTGTAAAAAGTATTGAAACTGCTGAAAGGAATAGAAATAATTAATAACGAATAGCTAATACTGAATTTTGAATATCGAAATTGTGTATTGAAACATATTAGATCATATGCCAACAATAATAGACGGTAAAAAGACTTCAGCGGATATTAAAAACGAAATAGCTGACCGGGTAAAGGAAATCAAACACGAAGGAGGAAAAACGCCTCATCTGGCGGCCATTTTGGTGGGTAGTGATGGTGCCAGCCAAACTTATGTAGGGGCCAAGGTGAAGGCTTGCGAATATGTAGGTTTTGAGTCCACTCTGGTGAGGCTGGAAGACACGATTTCCGAGGAGGAACTGCTTCAAGTAGTAGAGGACATCAACGAGAACCCAGAGATTGACGGGCTGATCGTGCAGTTGCCTTTGCCAAAGCATATTTCTGTAGAGAAGGTTACCGCCAAAATTAAACCAGAGAAGGATGTGGATGGTTTTACTCCCGCAAATGTCGGCCGAATGGCACTGAACTGGCCTACTTATGTGTCGGCTACACCTTACGGTATTGTGGAATTATTGAAAAGGTATAACGTCGAAACTTCCGGGAAGCACTGTGTGGTTATCGGAAGGAGCCATATTGTAGGTTCTCCCATGAGCATCTTGATGGCGAGAAACGGAAATCCTGGCAATGCTACGGTTACCCTGACACATAGCCGTACCAAAAACCTAAAGGAGATTACCCAGACCGCGGATATCCTTATTGTAGCCATAGGTAAGCCTGAGTTTGTTACTGCAGATATGGTCAAAGAAGGTGCTGTGGTGGTAGATGTAGGGATTCACCGTGTAGAAGATGCTTCTAAAAAGAACGGCTTCAGGCTTATAGGCGACGTTAAGTTTGATGAGGTCTCCGATAAAGTTTCTGCGATCACTCCTGTCCCTGGTGGGGTTGGTCCCATGACCATTGCATCATTGCTTTATAATACCTTGCAAGCAGCAGAGAAAAAAGTGTATTCTTGATTAGAATACGGAAGGGCAGGCTTTTTCTTCAGAATTGAACTTCTGGAGAAAAAGCCTGTTTTCATTTAAAGAAATAAAAGTTAATCAGCGGTTCAATCACCCGCTTAATCAAAAATTGAAATGGAAATAAAACAAGCAGTTGATAAAGGAGTAATGCTCCCTGTAATGGAAGCATTTTATACGATTCAGGGGGAAGGTGGTTTTACGGGACATCCTGCCTATTTTATTCGTCTAGGCGGCTGTGATGTAGGCTGCGTGTGGTGTGATGTAAAGGCTTCCTGGGAAGCTGAAAAATGGCCGGTTTTATCCATTGATGAAATTGTGGAGGGGGCATTGAAGTATCCCGGAAGATTGGTGGTGATTACTGGAGGGGAGCCGCTGATGTACGAACTTGGCCCACTTACCGCGCTGTTGAAAGAGAAAGGCTTTGCTATTAATATTGAGACCAGTGGAACGCATCCCTTTTCTGGGGAATTTGACTGGGTCTGTTTTTCACCAAAGAAATTTAAAAAGCCGCACGATAGTATTTTTGAGAAGGCGGATGAACTCAAGGTGATTGTTTTTCATAAAAGTGACTTTGCTTTTGCTGAAGAACATGCCAAGAAGGTCAGACAAAGCTGTAAAAAACTGCTTCAGCCAGAGTGGAGCAGGTCAAAAAAATATACAAACGACATAATTGACTACATAAAAGATCATCCCGATTGGAATATTTCGCTCCAAACTCATAAATTTATGGATATACCATAACTAAATGAGAAAAGCCCAAATCCTCCTAATTTTAATTTTTTTAAGTTTTAACCTGCAAGCGCAGGATTATGCGACTGATGACAGAAAAGCTATCAGGCTTTATCAGGAGGGGGAGGAGTTGGTTTTAAGGAGGAGGTACGAGGAGGCTATCAGTAAGTTTGAAGCGTCCGTTAAAAGGGACGAGGATTTTTTGCAAGCTTATAAAAAGTGGGCGCAATTGCTTCAGGATAAGGGGGATATGGAAGGGGCGCTCGAAGTGGCTTCTTGGGGAGATCAAAGGAGTTCGGAAAACAATGAGCTAAAAGCTGAATTTTCCTGGCTTATTATTAATGTTTTGCTTAAATCCGGACGCTTCCCAGAAGCTGTAGAAAAGTTTAAAACCTCCCACCACTATTTTTCTAGCCAGCTCAAAGCTTCGCCTTCCTATAGAAGAATGTATCAGCAACTGCGCTTCATAGAGCAAGAAATAGCGGATGCCAAATCAATTGAAAAGGAAAAGCTGGATGTTCCTCTGAATGGTTTTCGGTTGCAGTATTTTCCGGTGCTCACGGCAGATAGTAAGCATATCCTTTTTACCAAAAGAGATGGGGTGGGGCGCGTAGAGCATGAGGATATTTTTTCTTCCTATTGGGATGGGCAGTCATGGACTGTACCCGAGACTTTGGGAGAAGCCATCAATACCGACCATAATGAAGGTACTTGCACGATTTCGGCCGATGGAAGCATTTTGATTTTTACGAGCTGTGATGCATTGGATTCTTTTGGCTCTTGTGATCTTTATATTGCCTATAAAATAGACGGTGAGTGGCAAAAGCCCATCAATATGGGGGATAAGGTGAATTCAAGGTATTGGGATTCCCAGCCTTCACTCTCTGCAGACGGGAGCATTTTGTTTTTTTCATCCAATAGAAGAGGAGGATATGGCGGAAATGATATTTACTACTCGACCCGGATGGATAATGGTACATGGTCCGATCCTAAAAATGTTGGAGAGACTATTAATACCAAATATGACGAGGTATCACCCTTTATTTATTTCAATAATGAGCAGCTTTTTTTTGCTTCTGACGGTCATTTGGGGTTTGGAGGAATGGATCTTTACAGCAGTAAAATTGTAAAGGGAAGTTTTGAGGAACCGAGTAATTTAGGTTACCCGATCAATGATCACAGGGACCAATTGGCTTTATTTATTACGGCCCAAAGAGATTATGCCTATTACACGGAAAACAGCTTGAACGGAGGGATTTTGGAACGATCATTTCTTTACCGTTTTGCTTTTCCTGAAGAAATAGACTTAGGCGAAAGGTTGGTAGTGACAGGAGGGAGAGTGATGAATGAAAAGACGGGAGAGCCGATTTCAGCTACCTTATCACTGGTCAATCTGAAAAATGACAGCACCATGTACGAGTTTAAGTCACATGGGGATTCGGGTAAATTTATGATGATTTATCCAGATAAGGCTTTTTCGGGTTTGTATGTCGAAAAAAAAGGTTTTTTGCCTAAGATATACAATGTGGAGAAGGATAGTTTAAAGAATATTAAGGGGATGGATATAGGGTTAAAACCTCTGGCCAGTGGAGAACAGTTCCTGTTCGAAAATGTTTTTTTTGATTTTGACAAAGCTGAACTCAAACCGGAATCCAAGAGTTCGTTGTTACGTCTCAAACGATTTTTGGAAGAAAATGCCAAGATAAATATTATTATTGAAGGACATACGGATAATATAGGGGAGGAAGAGTACAATCAACAGCTGAGCATGAGACGAGCTGAAAGTGTCAGGGAATATTTGGTGGATAATGGTATTCAGAAAAGTAGACTCAGTATCAGTGGCTGGGGGGATAAGAGACCTGTTGTGCCTAATACAAGTCAAGTGAACCGATCAAAGAACCGAAGGATAGAGATAGTGATAGAATAAGGTTTCATAGCTTGAGTTACTCCAAAAAAGAACTAGGTAAACTAAGTTCGATTTAAAAAGTGGTGAAATAGGATTGCTAGAGTCTTTGCAAGAAAGCAGCATTCCCACCTTAGCCCTGTTGGGGTCCTGACAAGCTGGGGTTGAGGCTTTTAAAATTTTAACTGAGGTAAGTGGTCATCCTGCCTCATTGGGCCCCGCTCGTTTGGGGTTGTTTTCTAAAGATTTTTTTTTTTATACGGCCGATTAGGTGGATAACACTTGTTTAATTGTCCAAAAGAGAATTAATAGTTGATGCTGTGTTTTTTGTAAAAATATACAGTAGTCTATTAGATAAATTCAATACAAATGGAATTTGTTAAACTTTCTTAAACATTGTTTTTGTAAAATTCAATTTTTAAATAGGGGGGTATAATGGTGTTTTTTGTTTAAAAATTTCGGTTCTGTTGATCTTTTGGAAATAAAATTTCGTAATTAAATATTGTGGGGTAAAGGGGAGTATTCGGTGTTTTTTATATTTTAGGAAATATTGGTTTTTTTTTGGATTATGGGTAGATAAAAGATTAAATTAAAGAGTGTTAAACCAAAATAAACTTTAATTGATGATGAAGAACGTTTTACTGCTAGGACTTACGCTCCTCTTGACGGTTACGGTGACGTATGGTCAAGGCCCTACCATCAGGGGGACAGTGACCTCCGGAGAGGATGGTTCCCCGGTACCAGGAGCGTCAGTGTTGGTCAAAGGCACCACGAAGGGGGTGGCTACGGATTTGGATGGGGCATATTCGATTACATTATCGGCAGGGCAGGATACATTGGTTTTTAGCTTTGTGGGAATGATGTCCAAGGAAGTCAGTGTAGGTAATCAATCGATTGTAGATGTGGAGCTGGAACCGGATGTTTCCAGCTTAACGGAGGTAATTGTCACGGGGTATTTGCCTGAAACAAGAGACAGGCTTTCCGGGGCAATTGGAACGGTCAGTTCAAAGGAAATAGAGGATATTCCAGTAGCATCATTTGATCAGATTCTTCAAGGTAGAAGCCCGGGCTTGTATGTGACCGCAGGATCAGGGCAGCCAGGAGCTTCAGCCAGGGTTAGGATCAGGGGAGAAGGCTCAATCAATGGAGGAAATACTCCTCTGTATATTATGGACGGTGTGCCGATAGAAGCCGGGATTTTCGCCACCCTTAACCCCAACGATATAGCAGATGTCAGTGTGTTAAAAGATGCCTCTGCTACCGCAGTTTATGGATCCAGGGGGGCAAATGGTGTAATTGTTATTACGACCAAAAAGGGGAATATCGGAAGACCAACATTTAATTATAATGTGCAGGCTGGTTTTGCGACACAGGCTCGTGAGAAGTTTGACATGATGAATTCAGCAGAGAAAATCATGTTTGAAGAAATGATCGGTCAGGGCCCTACCGTGAATATGTCCGAGGAGGAAAAGGAGGAACTTAGAAATACCAACACGGACTGGAAGGATGTTTTTCTGCGAACAGGCAGGACGGTCATCCATGAATTTAATGCTTCTGGGGGATCCGAGATGGTTAAATACTATGCCTCGCTTAATTACTATGACCAACAAGGGCAGGCCCTTCGGTCAGGGTTGGAACGCTATACCACTAGGTTTAATATTCAGGTAAGCCCGAGCGAGAAAGTGGAGTTTGGGATGAACTCGGCCATAGGTTTTTCAAAATCGGATTTTATTGAGTCAGAAAGCAGCATCACATTGGCCAACCCTTTTGCGGCAGTCTACCTAGCGAATCCATATGAGGTGCCTTTTGATGAAGAAACGGGAAACATTGTTACCGGAACAGGAAGAATAGGCAGCAATGCTTTGGACAGGATTTATACCAGTACCGATGGCAAGAATGAATTTAAAGGGACTGGAGCTGTATATTTAGCTTATAGCCCTATCGAACAATTGGTGCTGAAATCCAATTTGGGGATTGATTATATACAGCAGGATTTTGAACGATGGGTAGATCCGGAGTCATTTGCAGGTACGCAGGTAGGCAACGGAAACCAAGGGGTTTTTTCACAGGATTTTAGCCGTAAATTCTCCTATATTTCCACCACCTCAGCAACTTACAACAATACCTTCGGTAATCACTCGGTGACCGGATTGGGCGCATTTGAAATCAACCAAGAAATGTTTGATAGTTTCGGCTTTTCAGGATTTGGTATCAACCCCAAGCTGCCTGAAACACCAGCGGGTATTACACCGGGTTCAGCGGAGAGAGGGTTTATTCCCACCGTCAGTGGAGGAAAATCAGAAGCGGCATTATTGTCCTACTTTTTGATAGGAAACTATACGTATAAAGACAAGTATAATTTCAAGGCGAGTATTCGAAGGGACGGCTCGTCCAGGTTTGGAGAGGAAAAAAAGTACGTTACTCTTTGGTCCGTGGGAGGTTCCTGGAATATTATGAGAGAAGATTTTCTTTCAGAAAGTTTGATTCTTGACCAGTTCAGGTTGAGGACCAGTTATGGCGTCGTAGGGAATCAGGAGGGGATAGGCTTTTACCAATCCATTCCCACCTACGCAAGTGTGACCTATGCCGGTAACCAGGGGATTGCTCCGGCGGCCATAGGAAACCCTCAACTGCAGTGGGAATTATCAAATCAGTTCAATGTTGGGTTTGATGTAGGCTTGTTCGGGAAACTGATGGCCAATATTGACCTTTACAACAATCTCACCACGAGGCTTTTTGTGACGAGGCAGTTGAGTAGGACAACCGGGTTTGTTTCATTGGAGTCAAATGACGGAAAAGTTCGAAACAGAGGGGTGGAATTGAATTTGGAGTATAATATTTTATCCACCAGAGATTTTAGTTGGTCGGTGGGCGGAAACATAGCGTATAATGACAATGAGATCAGGGACCTCGGACAGGTGGAAGAGTTTGAACAGGGAACCAGCATTATCAGGGTGGGACTACCTCTTGGTTCTCATTATATTGTCAAATGGGCTGGGGTTAATCCAACCAACGGGGAGCCTTTATATTATGATGCTGAGGGGAATGTTACCAACGTATACTCGGCGGATAATAGTGTGGCGGACTTTGGTACATACAACCCTCCGACCACAGGGGGCTTCAATACAGAAGCGAGGTATAAAGGACTGAGCTTGGGAGTTTTCTTTACGTTTGCTGATGGTTATAGCCGGTTCAATAACCAACGGTTCTTTCAGGAAAACCCGGCCTTTGTGCAGTTTAATCTTTCCAGAAAGACTTTAAGCATTTGGCAGGAACCCGGGGATATTACGGATATACAAAGTTTTCAATTTAATCGGGAGTTTTCATCTTATGATATTGAAGATGCTTCCTACTTAAGATTGAGGAATGTGATATTGAGCTACAGTGTGCCTAAGGCAATTGTAAATAAAACCAAATTCTTTAGATCGATCAGTGTATTTGCGCAAGGCCAAAATTTATTTACCTGGACGAAGTTTACGGGATTTGACCCTGAGGACAGCAACAATATCGCCCAATATGAATATCCTGCCTCGAAGGTTTTTACAGGTGGAATAGATGTGACCTTTTAAAAGAAGCTCGTAATGAAAAGACAATCTATAGTATTAATGATAGCGGTTCTCTGTTTAGGGGGAACGGCCTGCACGGAGGTTCTTGATCAGGAACCTAAAGATACCATTGGGGAGGATATAGCTTTTGAGGATGCGGATGATGTGGAAGCGGGGATACTTGGGGTTTATTCCGCAGTTTCGGGATCTAATCTCGTGGCCTTGGCTTCAAGGTCTAGTGATGAACTGAGACGGTCTGATGAAAACAGAGGGCAGGGGATACAGATGCATAACTGGACCTACAACTCCTCTACCCCGGAGCCGGAAGGTTTGTGGATCAATAACTATGTTATTGTAAATCGGGCGAACCGGGTTTTGGCGGCCATCGAAAGTTTAAAAAATGAAAGGGCAGTAGGAGCCAATCAAGTTGATTATCAGGAGGCGGAGGCCTATGCTCTGAGGGCAATGGCCCATTTTGATCTCTGGCGTGTATTTTCCTATCGGTATTCACCGGAAGCAATGGGGATACCTTATGTCACCTTGGATGATACCGATGGTAACGGTAGGCCTGATGGTCTGGATCCGTTTGCTCTGCCTTCAAGGAGAAGTACCGCAGAGGTGTTTAGCTTGATCGAGTCAGATCTTCAGAATGCGCTGAATTTGATGCCTAATGCTTTAAGCAGTACCGCTTCACGCTTTGATCGGGCTTCAGTCCTTGCTTTGAGTGCCCGTGTGGCACAATATAAGGAGGATTGGGATGCAGCGGAAGATTTTGCCAGTCAGGCATTGAATTTAAGACCCCTGGAATCCAGAAGTCAATATCCTAGTATTTGGACCGATAATACGGTGACCGGAGTCATCCTGAAGATGACACGGGTTACTGGAGAAGGGAGAATAGGTACCCTATTTAGGGATCTCAACGGCGATGTGTTTTTCCATCCATCCATTGACTGGTTGTCCCAGATAGATGGTGTTAATGATATTAGGTACGAGGCCAGTGTGACAATAGATCCCGACAGGCAAGGAGGGGATCCTCAGGAAGAGTTGGTCGGGAAATATGATGGAAAACAAGGACTCAGGTACTTAAACGATATCAAGTTGATTCGTTCTGCTGAGATGTTGTTGATCAGGGCCGAGGCCAGGGCCAGAAAGAGTAATCGGGATTTGGATGGTGCCAATGAGGATTTGACCCGTTTAAGAACCAATCGTATCCCTAGCTATTTTCCTGATTTCTACACCGATCCCAATGAGCTGCTCAATCAGATCCTGCTGGAGCGGCGGATAGAGTTGGCGTTTGAAGGACATCGATGGTTTGATTTGAAAAGGAACGGTTTAGGTGTGACGCGAACAGGTCAAGACTGCCATATCAACTGTAGTCTTAATGCGGGAGATTTTAGGTATGCACTTCCGGTACCTCAATCAGAGATTTTTGCTAATGATAACATAGTTCAAAATGATGAGTATTGATATAATTAAGTGTAGAGGCTTGATGTTAATCGGGCTCTTGCTGATGGCAGTGTGTTTCAGCAGCTGTGAAGAGGATTTGCAATTGTATGATGGTCCTGCCCAAGCCCATTTTCCGCAAAGTTCAGATACCTATTTTGTGACCGCGGAGGAAAACCCATACACCTTGAAAATCGGGTTGACCAATGTTGCCAGCTCGGATAGGACGGTCAGTATATCCATAGACGAAAACAGTTCCACGGCTATTGAAGGAGTGGACTTCACTATCAATAGCTTTCAAACGGTCATTCAGCAAGGAGAGCTTTTTGGTGAGCTGACCATTAGGGGAGATTTTGATAACCTGTCAGCATCCAAAGTGGTCGTTTTCAATCTAACGCAAAGCGATGGCGAAGGAGGAAATGCTGGTTTCAGGCAGAGTTTTACGCTAACGCTAAATCAATTCTGTCAATATAGCAGGGACGCATTGCTGGGGACCTATGTGAATTTCAGCCAATTTTGGGGGACGGGCTTCCTGTGTGAGGTCGTAGCAGGAAATGCCAGTAATGAGGTGATTGTCCAGGGAATGTACCCCCCTGAAATCAATGGCCAAAACATCGTGATCAGGATAGATCAACTAGGAGAGGTTTCCTACCGTGCCACAGTAGTGAGGCAAGTGGCATTTGATGCCAATACCCCGATTTTCGCTGCAAATTATGGTCCCTTGAGCATAGAGGGCAGTGGGGTGCTCAATACCTGCGGAGAGTTTAATTTGAATTTGGCCTTCACCGTCTCGGCAGGAAGTTTTGGTGTCTTTAATGAAGTATTGGTAAAACAGTAGTAAAGAGGGGAATCACTCTCAGCATTAAAATTTGCAGAAAAAGCGGTAATTTTTTGCCGCTTTTTTATCTTTGCAGTCTCATATTGAATTAGTAATCATGATACAGGTTTCCCGAAAAGAACATTTCAATGCTGCACATAAGCTTTGGAATCCAAAATGGTCCGAGGAGAAGAATAAAGAGGTTTTTGGTCCATGTGCAAATGCTAACTGGCATGGGCACAATTTTGAGCTTATTGTTACGGTAAAAGGGCTCCCTGATGAGGATACGGGATTTGTAGTTGATTTAAAAGCACTGAGCACTTTGATAAGAACGTTGGTAGTGGAAAAGGTGGATCATAAAAACCTCAATATTGACGTGGATTTTATGGAAGGAAAAATGGCCAGCTGCGAGAATCTCGTGATGGAATTTTGGGAAATTCTAAAACCAGCCGTAGATAGGATTACTCCTCATGGAGGACTCTATAAGCTGAAGCTCTATGAAACACCGAGAAATTTCGTCGAGTACTTTGGAGAGTAATAGGAAGCCCTTTTAAAAAAGGGCTTTTTAGTTTTATGATAATAATTGGTAGAAATAAACCGTTTGGTTTACCTATATGATTCTCTAATTTTATCCTAGAAAAGCTTCAATGGTCATGGATTTTGCAGCCAATTAAGCATATATAGAAGGGTTTTTGTATGAAGTATTATATCATTTCCGGGGAGAGATCTGGCGACTTACATGCCTCAAACCTTGTCCATGCCATTAGGCAAATTGATCCATCGGCAGAGTTTAGAGGGATGGGAGGGGAGTATAGTCAAGAGCAGCAGGTTTCATTGGCTGCCCATTACAATGAAGTGGCACTTATGGGCTTTGTGGAGGTGCTTTTAGGTTTTCGGAAAGTGCTGAAATACCTTAGCTTGATCAAAAAGGACATGTTAGCTTATTCTCCGGATGCCGTGATCTTGGTCGATTATGGCGGGTTTAATATGAAAGTGGCGAAATTTTGCAAGGAAAACCAGATTCCCGTACATTACTACATTCCCCCCAAAGTTTGGGCTTGGAATCAAAAGCGCGCCTACAAACTTAAAAGCTATGTAGATCACCTGTATTGCATTCTACCGTTTGAACCTGCATTTTTCAAAAAGTACGACTGTGTGGCGGAGTATGTGGGGAATCCCTTATTGGACGAAATAGCAAAATTTGAACCGCATGATTTCTTCCATCAAAAAAATCAGTTGAGTTATAAGCCAATGATAGCTCTTTTGCCAGGAAGTAGGAGGCAAGAGGTGGAAATGATGCTGGATACCATGGTGGAGGTCATACCTGCTTTTCCAAATGCTCAATTTATCATTGCCGGGGTAAAAAATCTGGAAGAACGGGTGTATGAGCGGGCAGCTAAGATGGGCGTAAAAGTAATATATGATCAGACCTATGATTTGTTATACCACGCCAATGCGGCAGTGGTAACTTCTGGCACAGCCACTTTGGAAACCGCTCTCTTCCGGGTACCCCAGGTGGTGGTGTACAAAACCTCTGGAATCAGTTATGCGATTGCAAAAAGATTGATAAAGGTACCTTATATTTCACTGGTGAATTTGATTGCCGAAAAGGAAGTGGTCAGGGAGTTGATCCAGCAGGATTACAGCAAGTCGTTCCTTTTGGAGGAGCTAAAGGCAATACTGGGTAATTTGCATAAGAAGTCTTCCATTTTGGAAGGGTACAAATTGATCCGGGAAAGGCTAGGGGATAGCAAGGCCTCAAATGAAACGGCCAAGTTGATTGTGCAAAGGGTAAAAAAATAACCTGCAAATTTACTGATTGCAGGTTATTCAATAAGCGCTTAATTGTTACCACTAAGCCACTTGTAATTTTTTGAATTTTGATTTGTCAAACTGAGCCTGGGCGTATTTTCTGTCAACAACCAGTTCCTTGACATCCGAGTCAGAGGGGAGTTCATACATGGCATCTGTGATGATTGCTTCGCAGATGGACCTAAGGCCTCTTGCCCCCAGGTTGTACTCAACTGCCTTTTCTACGATGAAATCAATACCACTTTCATTAAATTCCAGCTTAACCCCTTCCATGTCCATAAGCTTAATGTATTGCTTGGTAAGCGCATTTTTGGGCTCTGTCAGAATTCTTTTTAAGGTATGCTTGTCCAGTGGATCCAGGTGGGTCAACACGGGCAATCTGCCTATTAACTCAGGAATTAGCCCAAATGACTTGAGATCCGGTGAAGTGACATATTGCAATAGGTTGTTCCTGTCAATCAACTCGTGCTCGGTCTTTTTGCTAAAGCCCAAAGGCTGTGTATTAAGCCTGTTGGCAATATGCCTTGAAATTCCATCAAAAGCACCTCCGCAAATGAAAAGGATGTTTTCAGTATTTACTGCAATCATCTTTTGATCAGGATGCTTTCTGCCTCCTTGAGGTGGAACATTTACTGTAGTTCCTTCCAGTAATTTAAGCATGGCTTGCTGGACGCCTTCACCACTTACATCCCTTGTAATAGATGGATTATCGGATTTTCTCGCAATCTTATCTATTTCATCGATATAGACAATTCCTCTTTCGGCAGCCTCGACATTGTAGTCTGCAGCCTGGAGAAGGCGCGTGAGTATACTTTCCACATCCTCTCCTACATATCCTGCTTCTGTCAATACGGTAGCATCAGCAATACAGAAAGGTACTTCCAGGATTTTGGCCAGTGTTTTGGCCAAATAGGTTTTACCTGTTCCCGTATCTCCCACCATGATGATGTTTGATTTCTCAATCTTGATTTCGTCATCGCTGTTGTTTTTCTGAAGGAGTCGTTTATAGTGATTGTAAACGGCTACAGAAAGTACCTTTTTGGCTTCGTTTTGGCCAATGACATATTGATTAAGATAATCAGTGAGTTCCTTTGGTTTCTTCAGCTTAAACTTTGGCTTTTTCTCCTGCTTTTTGGTCTTTTCCTCTTCTCCCAAGATCTGAAATGCTTGGTCAATGCAGAAATTACAAATATGAGCAGAAATTCCCGACACCATCAGGTCAACATCTTTCTTATTTCTCCCACAAAAGGAACACGTTACTTGAGCCATTTTTTATTTCTTTCTAGTCAATACTTCGTCAATCAAGCCATACTCTTTGGCTTCTTTGGCTTTCATCCAATAATCCCGGTCTGAATTTTTTTCAATTTGTTCTATGTCTTTTCCAGAATGAGAAGCCAATATCTCATAAAGCTCCTGCTTCAATAACAAAATCTGCTTAGCAGTAATTTCAATATCGGAGGCCTGTCCTTGGGCTCCTCCCAATGGCTGATGGATCATTACCCTGGAATGAGGAAGAGCGGCTCTTTTGGATGCGGCACCGCCAGCCAAAAGCACGGCGCCCATTGAAGCCGCAAGACCGGTACAGATGGTTCCTACATCCGGGTTGATGTACTGCATGGTATCATATATTCCAAGACCGGCATATACCGATCCTCCCGGGCTGTTGATATAAAGAAGAATGTCTTTTTTGGAATCCACTGACTCCAAAAATAGCAACTGGGCAGTGATGATGTTGGCGATGTGGTCATCGATTTGTGTGCCCAGAAAAATGATCCTGTCCATGATAAGTCGAGAGAATACATCAATTTCGCGGAAATTGGTAGGCCTCTCTTCGATTACCGAACGGGTCATGTTTTCGATTTGATGGGTATATTGGTCAAAAGCGGTACCACTCACACCCTGGTTATGGATGGCATATTTTCTGAATTCCTCTTTGTTAATCATATCGTATTTTTTATGAATTAGTACAAAAATAAAAAAAGCCCTTAGAAAAGGACTTTTTATTAACGATTAATTGTCAGAATTAGTTTTTGATAAGCTCTTTAAACTTCTCAACATCTATGTTTTCTTCTTTCAACGTGATCTTTTCCTTCACTAATCCGAGGACCTTGTCATTTTGAACGGCCGTCAGCATCTGCATATAATTCTGGCCCTCATTTCCTTGGAGGTAATTGTTGACAAACATGTCCATGTTTTCCTCCATTTGTGAGCCAAGTCCTGATGCTGCCAATTGTTCTCTGACCATTTCCTGCGTTTTGGCGATCACATCCTCATGTTCCGCTTTGATTTCATTTTCCTCAGCGATCTTATTGGAGATAAGTGACCAAGTCAATTGTTTGGCATAAATCGGGAATTCTTTTTCCACGTCCTCTTCACTCACTTTTCCGTCATTGGCTTTCAACAACCACTCTTTTAGGAAGGTCTCAGGAAGCTCTACCTTGGATTTTTCAACAAGGATTTCCTTTATTTTTTCTTCGTTGAATACCTTGGTTTCTTTGTTGTAGTTGTCTCCAAGGATTTCTTCCACTTTTGCAACAAACTCCTCTTCGGTTTTTACTTGCTCAGGGCCAAACACCTTGTCGAAGAATTCCTGGTCCAAAGCAGCATCTTCTGTTCTGTTGATGTTTTGAACAGTGAATGAATAGTTGCCGGAAATGTTGGCAGCCTCTTCATCACTTACACCTAATACTTCCGCCAAGTCGCTCTTGATGGCTTTAGAAGGATCAAATTCAATGACAGCTCCTTTTTCTACACCGATGAACTTTTTAACTGATCGTCCATCTATTTTAGAAAGAGGGATAGATAGTGAATTCTCAAACGAACCGTCAGCAGCCTTAAGATCGCCGTACAAGAAGTCATCTTCTTGGCTTACTTCAGGATTGGTCATTTTTCCGTACTGACGTCTCAGGTTGGTGATGGCTTCTTCCACTGCCTTCTTGTCCACCTTTATAGTATAGTCAGTTGCTTTGATGGTTTTGTCCAAAGTGACTTCGATGTCCTCAACGAAACCTATTTTATATTCAAATTCGAATTCTTTCTGATTTTTCCAGTCGATAGCGTCAGCATCTTCAACTACAGGCAATGGCTCGCCCAAGATCTTAAAGGTCTGCTCTTTGATGTAATCGTTCAATGAAGAGGAAAGAATTCCGTTGATTTCTTCAACTAGAACAGACGTTCCGTAAAGATTCTTAATCATTCCAATAGGAGCCTTGCCAGGTCGAAAACCTTTGATATTGGCTTTCTTGGCGTAGTCTTTTAGTTTGGCATCAACTTTAGGTTGATAATCTGCTTCATTTAAATTAATTTTAATTGAAGCTTGATTAGTAGAATGCTTGTCTAGTTTGATTTCCAAGGCTGTATTGATTAAATTTTGCTATAAACTGAAAACCCTCAACCTCGACGCCTTCCCTCACCGATAAATCGGCATTAGGGTGATGGTTCGGGATTGAGGGCTGGTTGAATAGTGCGGATGGAGGGACTCGAACCCCCATGCCTCGCGGCGCTAGATCCTAAGTCTAGTGCGTCTACCAATTTCGCCACATCCGCTTTGCTGTAGTGATGAAAGCCCTTTCTACTTTTGAAATGTTGCTTACATCTGCTTCTCTAATGTGGATGCAAAGGTAATAAGGAAACTTGAAGATGCAATACCTGGGAAGAAAAAATATAAAATAAAAAATGGGATGAAATTTAAGTGCTTAAAAATCAAGGAGATTAATTTTATAATGGTTGAAGTTGATAGAATGTTGTTTTGTCCTCTGGGCTTTTGTTGAAAAAAGACAGAAATTAGTAATTTCAATTGATCAGGAAAAATAAGCTTGAAGCTAGTGTTAGTTTCGATAGAAAATATGATTAATATAGATTTAGAGGTAGAAAGAAAAGAAATATTAAAGCGGTATAGGAAGCTCTTAAGGCTGGCAAAGCCGCTTTTGAAAAGCGGGGATGCCAAGATTATAAAGAAAGCATTCAATGTTTCGAGTGAGGCTCATAAGGAGATGCGCCGTAAATCCGGTGAGCCCTATATCTATCACCCTCTTGAAGTGGCCTTGGTTTGTGTAGAAGAAATAGGGCTCGGGACCACAAGTATAGTGGCCGCATTGCTGCATGATGTGGTGGAGGATACCGAATGGGAACTGGAGGACATTGAGAGAGAGTTTGGCCCTAAGGTGACCAAAATCATTGATGGGTTAACAAAAATTTCCGGTGTTTTTGAATACGGTAGTTCCCAGCAGGCCGAAAATTTCAGAAAGATGCTTCTTACCCTTTCTGATGATGTAAGGGTGATCCTGATCAAACTTGCGGACAGGCTGAACAATATGAGGACGCTGGAAAGTATGCCCAGGCACAAGCAGCTGAAAATAGCCTCGGAAACCATGTACCTGTATGCTCCCTTGGCCCATCGCCTCGGTTTGTATGCGATAAAATCCGAGTTGGAGGATCTTTATCTTAAATATACCGATGCGGAAACCTATAAATTCATAGTAGGCAAAATCAGGGAGACACGGCTGTCTAGGAACAAGTTCATTAAAAGTTTTGTCGCCCCCATAGAGCGCGAGCTTTTAACCCAGGGGTTTCAATTCAATGTGAAAGGAAGGCCTAAATCTGTTTATTCTATCTACAACAAAATGAAAAAGCAAAACATACCTTTTGAGGAAGTGTATGATTTGTTTGCCATCAGGATCATTGTGGAGTCAGAAGATGAGAGCGAAAAAGCAGATTGTTGGCAGGTTTATTCAATAGTTACTGATTTTTATCGCCCTAATCCAGATAGGCTGAGGGATTGGATAAGCACTCCCCGTGCAAATGGATACGAATCTCTGCACACTACTGTAATGAGTAATACCGGGCAGTGGGTAGAGGTTCAGATCAGGACCAAGCGGATGGATGATATTGCAGAAAGGGGGTATGCTGCTCATTGGAAATACAAAGAAAAAGACGTCAATCATCAAAAAGGTACAGCTGGACTGGATGATTGGATTACACAGGTGAGGACACTTTTGGAATCCAACGATGGTTCAGCCATAGAGTTTATGGATGATTTCAGGGGGAATCTTTTTCAGGACGAAGTTTTTGTCTTTACTCCCAAGGGCGATCTTAAAGTTCTGCCATTTGGTGCCACAGCATTGGATTTTGCTTTTGAAATCCACTCAGAAGTGGGGGCAAAGTGCATTGGAGCTAAAATCAATCAACGACTGGTGCCCATCAATCATAAGCTGAAAAACGGTGACCAGGTTGAGATTTTAACCTCAAATAAGCAGAAACCTTCCGAAGATTGGCTTAAATCGGTCATTACTTCCAGGGCCAAGGCCAAGATCAAGGATGCGTTGAAAGATGAGAAGAAATCGTTGATCATGGATGGGAAGGAAATTGTCCAGCGGAAGCTCCGTCAGATGAAAATGGAATTTTCCTCGGTGGTTGTGGAACAGCTTAGGGCCTTTTTTGAAACCAAAACGGCTAATGAGTTCTATTTCAAAGTAGGAAAGGGACTTATTGATCCGACGTCCATCAAGAGTTTTAAGGATTTCAAGCAGAACAAAAAGAAAAAAGGGAAAAGCCCTCTTCAGAACGTTGTCGATGAATCCTCATTTACCAAAGAGATCAAAAACCTCAAAGGGCCAGACCATGATCAGCTGTTGATTGGGGAGGATATGGATGTAGTGGATTATATATTGGCTAAATGTTGTATTCCGATTCCCGGAGATGATGTATTTGGATTTGTTACCGTCAATGAAGGGATTAAAATTCACCGTACCAGTTGTCCCAATGCCCTTGAGCTGCTGTCGAATCACGGTAACCGGGTCATTAAGGCCCGCTGGACCTCTCAGCAGGAAATAGCATTTTTGGCTGGGCTGAAAATTGTAGGAACAGATCGTGTAGGCTTGATCAATGACCTTACCAGGGTGATTTCAGATGAATTGAAGGTGAATATGCGCTCCATTACCGTTGATTCGGACAGTGGTTTGTTTGAGGGGTCCATAAAGCTATACGTACACAGCACAAATCACCTGGATAATTTGATCCATAACCTTTCCTTGGTACCCGGCGTCATTAAAGTTACCAGGTTTGATTAATATGCATTGGCTTATTTGAATCTTTTCTAAATAAGAAGTGTATATTTGTAAAAAAAAAATAGACACAGGAAATGGCTTTGAATGAGACGCTATTTGAAGAGGTAAAGAAAATATTTACTGCTTATCTTGAAAATAAAAAATTAAGAAAGACCCCCGAACGTTACGCTATTCTTGAAGAAATATATGGTAGAGAAGGGCATTTTGATGTTGAGTCCCTTTATATCAGTATGAAAAACAAAAACTACCGGGTTAGTAGAGCGACCGTTTACAATACATTGGATTTGTTGGTAGAGTGTGATCTGGTTACCAAGCATCAGTTTGGTCAGAATCTAGCGCAATACGAAAAATCCTATGGTTATAAGCAGCATGACCATCTTATCTGTACAGAGTGTCATAAGGTGGTAGAGTTTTGCGATCCGAGGATTCAGAATATACAAAATACAGTGGGCGAAATTTTAAATTTTAATATTCTTCATCATTCCTTAATTTTGTACGGAAATTGCAACAAGAAGGATTGTGAAAACAAGCTGACCGTATGAAAATAACATATAGCTCAAAAAGAGAAGGTGATAGTGTCATTTTATCACTAAAAGGAGATTTAATAGGGGATGAAGCCGGTCCAAAATTGGTGGAAATTGTTTCCGACGCCGTTAATGACAAAATCAAAACCTGTATTATTGACCTTAAAGAGGTGAGGTATATCAGCTCGAGCGGAATAGGGGTATTGATAACCATGTTGACCAAGATGAGAAATGCCGGAGGCGAAGTGTTTTTGGCCTCTCCATCAGAGCATGTGAAAAAGTTGCTCATCATTACCAAACTCAACAATATATTTACGGTGTACGATTCTTTGGAAGATGCCCGAGAAAAATTGAAATGATGTGCTGAAATGAGGTTTTACATCTAAATGATATAAAAAAAGTAGCATTGGGTTGCTATTTTTTTTTGTTATTGCAAACTTCACGGCGAATTTTACGAACAACAATTAGACTTATTAACGATATAAAATGAATATGGACGTTCTTTTAGGCCTACAATGGGGAGATGAAGGCAAGGGAAAAGTAGTTGACTTCCTCGCACCCAAGTATAATATGGTTGCCAGG
>NZ_BAAHAP010000029.1:32500-43146 GCF_054777495.1 Echinicola sediminis
GTATATACAGGCAATGGAGGGACGGAGTGATGAAAGTTCCGCCCGGTGACGGAATACCGGGTTGAAGGGTGTAGGTATTGGCGGCGTAGTCAAATGCGCGCTGTTAGCCGAACCTGATAGTACCGCAATCCTTCGGGAGCGCGGATAGCGGACCTAAGAACTTCCAAGAAAATCTTCTAGCGTTAAGCGTATATATGCCAGTACCGCAAACCGACACAGGTGGTCAAGGAGAGAATCCTGAGGTGCTCGAGTGAATCATGGCTAAGGAACTCGGCAAAATGGCCCTGTAACTTCGGGAGAAGGGGCGCCTACTCATCTCAAGATGAGAGGCCGCAGTGAAAAGGCCCAGGCGACTGTTTATCAAAAACACATGGCTTTGCGAAGTGGAGACACAAAGTATAAGGCCTGACACCTGCCCGGTGCCGGAAGGTTAAGGGGGGGCGTTATCGTAAGAGAAGCGCTGAACTGAAGCCCCGGTAAACGGCGGCCGTAACTATAACGGTCCTAAGGTAGCGAAATTCCTTGTCGGGTAAGTTCCGACCTGCACGAATGGTGTAACGATCTGGGCACTGTCTCAGCCATGAGCTCGGTGAAATTGTAGTCGCGGTGAAGATGCCGCGTACCCGCAACGGGACGGAAAGACCCCATGAACCTTTACTGCAGCTTAACATTGGCATTGGGTAAACGATGTGTAGGATAGGCCGGAGGCTATGAAGCGGCGTCGCCAGGCGTTGTGGAGCCATTGTTGAAATACGGCCCTTTGTTTGCTTGGTGTCTAACCCGTATTTTCGGGGACATTGTTTGGTGGGTAGTTTGACTGGGGTGGTCGCCTCCAAAAGAGTAACGGAGGCTTCCAAAGGTTCCCTCAGCACGCTTGGTAACCGTGCGCGGAGTGCAATAGCATAAGGGAGCTTGACTGCGAGGCCGACAAGCCGAGCAGGGTGGAAACACGGGTATAGTGATCCGGCGGTACCGTATGGAAGGGCCGTCGCTCAAAGGATAAAAGGTACTCTGGGGATAACAGGCTGATCTCCCCCAAGAGCTCACATCGACGGGGAGGTTTGGCACCTCGATGTCGGCTCGTCACATCCTGGGGCTGGAGAAGGTCCCAAGGGTTGGGCTGTTCGCCCATTAAAGTGGCACGCGAGCTGGGTTCAGAACGTCGTGAGACAGTTCGGTCCCTATCTGTTGCGGGCGTGGGAAACTTGAGAGGATCTGACCTTAGTACGAGAGGACCGGGTTGGACGGACCGCTGGTGTACCGGTTGTGGTGCCAACTGCACTGCCGGGTAGCTACGTCCGGAAGGGATAAGCGCTGAAAGCATCTAAGTGCGAAACCCACCTCGAGATGAGGTTTCCGTATAGGGTTGTCAGAGACGATGACGTTGATAGGCTGCAGGTGTAAAGCCGGAGACGGCATAGCTGAGCAGTACTAATAGCCCGAAAACTTACCAGTGACCATGTTGTATTGTCTTTCCGGTGTCAAAGAAACTGAAAAATATTTAAGAAACAGGCGACTGAAAAGTCCAGAAGGCTTTGGGTGGTACGGCGCAGGGGACCCACCTCTTCCCATCCCGAACAGAGAAGTTAAGCCCTGCCGCGCCGATGGTACTGGGGTTACACCCGGGAGAGTAGGTCGCCGCCCACACTTACTGGCCCTCCGTATTCACGGAGGGCTTTTTTTATGCCCGAAACGGCCAACAGTCAACGGCCAACAGTCAACGGTCGACAGTCAACAGTGGACTGGAGGCCGTCCTTCCTCTCACACTGATTGATCTACCAGTTTTTCAATTCCTCGTAGATCTTGTGGACAGGAAGTCCCATAACCGTATAAAAGGAGCCCACCAGCCTGTTCACAGCGGCATAGCCGATCCATTCCTGTACACCATAAGAGCCGGCCTTGTCGTAAGGCTTATACTTTTCGATATAATGGTTTATTTCTTCTTCTAGCAATACATTAAAGTGGACTTCTGTGGTATCATCAAATACCACCTTCTTGGTTTTGTCCATCATGCAAACTCCAGAAATGACCTGATGGACATTGCCGGAAAGCTCTTTGAGCATTTTTACGGCTTCCTCCTTGCTACTCGGTTTGTTCAATACTTTTCCATTCACCAGAACGGTCGTATCAGAGGTGATGATAAGTTCATTGTCGGCCAATTCCTCCTCAAAGGCTGCCGCCTTTTTTTCCGCCAGGTAGGCAGCCACATGGTTGTCTGAAAGTTCTTTCGGAAAGCCTTCGTCGATATCTTTGGTTCGAACGGTGAAATCAATGTCCAATCCTTTAAGTAATTCCTGTCTTCGCGGAGATTTGGAGGCCAGGACGATGTTTTTTTTGGGTAATAGGGAAATCAATTTTATAGAAATTTATGGTATGGATAGGTAAATTCTTCTTCCTTGATAGAACCGAATAGTAGTCCTGAAAGGGTTTTGGGGTAAAAGTAGGTTGATTTTTGGGGCAAGGTATGACCTGATTTACAGACTTGCATCACTTCCTCGATGCGTATCTCCCGTGTAATCACAGCAAGGGAAAACTCTCCATTGGCCACCTTATGTTGGCAGCGGTGAATATTTCTTTCGTATTCGATAGTGTCCGCGTATCGTTGTCGCTTCAAGGGAATCCCCAAAATTTGTTCAACAAAGAAATAGTGCAGCACAGACAAATCCAAGTTTTTAACCGTTGGAGGAATATCTTGGTCAAATAAGTCTATTTTTCCGTCTTTTAATGTGACCATATAGGCGGTATTATCAAAGATAAAGGCAAAGCTCCATTTCTTTTGCACCGTAAATTGGTCGATATCATCTGGGTCTAAAATGGGCCTGATCTCAAAATGGGCCGAGAGCTTTTCTAAAATTTGTTCTTTAGAAAGCGGAAGGTCGCGAAAAAGTCGATGGGTAGGTTGAATTTTGAGGTTGTTGGACTTTGCATTGGTTAGATACATCATATGATAGTTATAGCCCTCATTTCCCTGATGATGGGGCTGGAGTTTTGCCCTTTCCCTTCTGTATTCGATGGCCGCTTGGATCCGATGGTGACCATCGGCTAAAATGATGGATTTATCCTTCAGGTGACGGACAAACTTTGAGATGATGGTAGGGTTCGTGATGGCCGCTAGGACTTCCCGGACTCCTTGGTAGTCTTCAATGTCATATAGAGGACTGCAGATGGCCGCATCCATATATGGTTCCAAAGTAAAGCCTCCGTCTTCATAGAGCCCATGAGTAGGGCTTGTCTGGATTTCTGTTGTTTTTAGGAGTTTTATCCTGTCTTCCACAGAACGGGCGATCGTGTCTTCATGACGCAAGATGACTTTCTCCTCCCATTCATAGGCTTTTATGTGGGCGATAAACCCTTTTCGGCAATACTGTTTTTCGCTGCCAGGAAGCATAAAATACTGATAATATACATAGATGGCCGGTGCCTTATCCTGAAGGATGATTCCTTTTGATTTCCATTCTGCAAGTGTTTCAAGCGTCTCTTCGAAGGAGGTCCCTTTTTGGGGCACAGTGAGATGTATGCTATTATAGGGAAGATGGTACAGTTGCTTTAGCTGGCTTTGTGATACCACATCAAACAGAGGGGAAGTCAGTTCTTCTATAGAATGGTTTAACTCAGGGTTGTACCTCCAGGCTTTGAAGGGTAGGATTTCAGCCATGGTTTTTTCTTTTTTTCCATTTAGAAGGGGGAGGAGTAGTTGCTTTTTTCTCCGCCCCGCCTTCCTTTTGATGTTGTGAGTGGCTGAATAGGTAGCTACTAAGGGCAGCCAGTATTTCTCCTTCCTCTTTTGAAAAAGTAGGCCTTAACTGATCTTTGGCAAAATGAGTTTCCACAAATTTGGTGTCAAAATTTCCAGAGGTAAATGCAGGATGGCTCATAACAAATCGGGCAAAAGAAATGGTGGTGGCTACTCCGGTAATTTGGTAGCCGTCCAAAGCGCGGCTCATTTTTGCTATGGCCTTCTCCCTGTTTTGTCCATGGGTAATGAGTTTGGAAATCATGGGGTCATAATGAATGGGGATTTGCATGCCCTCCTCAAAGCCATCATCAACACGGACTCCGGGGCCTTGGGGCCGTTTGTAGGTGGTGAGCACACCGATATCCGGTAAGAAATTGTTCAAAGGGTCTTCTGCATACACCCTGGTTTCTATGGCATGTCCGGAGATCCTTAGGTCCTCTTGTGTAAATTCCAGTTTCTTTCCCTCAGCGATCACTATTTGTTCCCTTACCAGGTCTTTTCCCGTAATCATTTCCGTTACTGGATGTTCCACTTGTAGGCGGGTATTCATTTCTAAAAAATAAAAGTGGCGGTTTTCATCGACAATAAATTCTACGGTCCCAGCACCATGGTAGCCACAGGACCTGGCCACATCAACCGCTGCCTGTCCCATGGCCCGCCGCATCTCTGCATCGACAATGGGGGAGGGAGCTTCTTCGATGACTTTTTGGTGCCTGCGCTGGATAGAGCATTCCCGTTCAAACAAATGTAGGATGGTACCATGATGGTCACCGAGTACCTGGATTTCTATGTGCCGCGGTCGGGTAATGTATTTTTCTATAAATACGGATCCATCCCCAAAGGAAGACTGTGCCTCACTGATGGCCCTTTGCATCTGCTCTTCCAATTCTTCTTCCTTTTCGACTATGCGCATGCCCTTTCCCCCTCCTCCGGCACTAGCCTTGATCAAAACCGGATAGCCAATGGCCTTCGCAGTGGTTTTGGCCTCGCCGATATCCGTAATGGCTGTTTCAGTGCCCGGCACAAGTGGGATATTGTAGTGGCTGACCGCTTTTTTGGCGGCCAGTTTGTCGCCCATGATTTTAATGGATTCAGGAGAGGGGCCGATAAAAATCAACCCTGATTCGGTAACCAATTGGGCAAAACCGGCATTTTCCGATAAAAAGCCATAACCAGGGTGCACGGCATCTACCTTGAGCAATTTACAGCATTCAATGATTTTTTTACTATTGAGATAAGACTGGGAAGATGGGGCAGGTCCCAGGCAGACGGCTTCGTCGGCAAACTGTACATGGGGGGCTTTTCTGTCCGCCTCGCTAAACACAGCGACCGTAGCAATGCCCATTTCCTTGATGGTCCTCATGATTCTCAGGGCGATCTCGCCTCTGTTGGCTACAAGGATTTTTTTTATCTGCTTCATCTCAATTTTGGGTTTAACTGTTCGTTTAAAAGTAATCAATAAAAGATAGCAATTAATGCGGCATAAAGTGAAAAATGGGGCGTTTTTTGCACAGAACTTGAAAATGTACTATTTTTGGGGGTTTTAATGAATAGTATAAGAAGTAAGCATTAAGTACGCTAAACGTTTATAAGTTTTGGATATATTTGAGAAACTACAGACTAATCTAGGGCCTTTGGGCAAGCATTCAGACTTGTCAGAAGGATATTTCATGTTTCCTAAATTGGAAGGGGAAATTGCTCCTAGAATGAAATTTAAGGGTAAGGAAGTGTTGACCTGGAGTTTGAACAACTACCTTGGGTTGGGCAATCACCCTGAAGTGAGAAAGGCCGATGAAGAGGCTGCAAGAAGGTGGGGAGCAGCCTATCCGATGGGAGCCAGGATGATGTCCGGTAATACGGAAATGCACGAACAGCTTGAGCGTGAATTGGCAGAATTTGTGGGAAAAGAAAAAGCTTACTTGCTGAATTATGGTTATCAGGGCATCATGTCAGTGATAGATTCCTTGGCCGACCGTAAAGATGTGATCGTTTATGACAGTGAGTGCCACGCATCCATCATTGATGGTTTGAGAATGCACCTGGGCAAGCGTTTCGTATTCCCGCACAATGACATGGAGAGCTTTGAAAAGCAGCTGATCAGAGCGGAAAAGCTTACCAATGAAACCGGCGGAGGTATCTTGGTGATCACTGAAGGGGTTTTTGGGATGACTGGAAATATGGGCGACCTGAAAGGTATCACCAAATTGAAGGAAAAATACCAATTCAGACTTTTGGTGGATGATGCTCATGGCTTTGGAACCATGGGGCCAACCGGTGCCGGTGCAGGAGAGGAGCAGGGAGTACAGGATCAGGTTGATCTTTATTTCTCCACCTTTGCCAAATCAATGGCCGGAATTGGTGCGTTTATCGCCGGAGATGAAAAGGTGATCCATTACCTGAAATACAATATGCGTTCTCAGATCTTTGCCAAATCACTGCCGATGATTTTTGTGGAAGGTGGCTTGAAGAGATTGGAGATCATCAGAAAGAGCCCAGAACAAAAGGAAAAGCTTTGGACCATTGTGAATGCTTTGCAAAACGGCCTAAAAGCCAAAGGCTTCAGCATTGGTACCACTGCCACACCGGTGACACCTGTTGTTCTTAACGGCACAGTAGGTGAGGCAGCTACATTGAGCAAGGACTTAAGGGAAAATTACAATATTTTCTGCTCTGTGGTGATCTATCCGGTAGTACCTAAAGGTATGATCATATTGAGGTTGATTCCTACGGCGTCACATACCGTTGAAGATGTAAAAGAAACCATTACAGCATTTGAAGCAATCAAGGACAAGCTGACCAGTGGTTTCTATAAAACTACTGAATTAGCTACTTCTTTCGGGGAATAAAAAGTTCAAAAAAAGTGGCCAATCTGTTGTTTTATAAACATTTTGACTATATTGAATAAAAAATAAACTTATCATCAACCAAAAAATTAACTTTTACTATGAGCAGATTTAGTGAAATCAAGGATCTTGTTATGGCTTTGGAAGCCGATTTCGAGAAGTTCTATGAAAAAAGCAATCAGGCTGCTGGGACAAGAGTAAGAAAAGGTATGCAGGACCTTAAGAATTTGGCCCAAGATATCCGGAAAGAAGTTCAGGACAAGAAAAATCAAGGTTAATATATAACTAGTAAAAAAGAAGGCCAGCTTAGCTGGCCTTCTTTTTTATATTGCATTGGCAAGTTTTTCAATTTTTTGATCGAGCTCTGCTGTAGCCCTCAGCAGTGGCAATCGGACCTGATCACCGCAGACCCCAAGGTGTTTAAGCAGGTTTTTAATTCCTACGGGGTTGCTTTCCACATACATCAGTGGATTAATGTCCAGCAGTCTGAAGGTCGCCTTTTTGGCTTCTTCAGGACTTCCGTGGCAAATGGTTTTGAATATTTCCGGTAATGCATTGGAAAGGACTGAAATTACCCCTTCGCATCCGATAGCCCTCATACTGGCAGTGAGCATATCGTCTCCAGAAATCAGTAGAAAATCATCCGGCTTAAGGCTGGCTATTTTCATGCATTGTACCAGGTCTCCACTGGCCTCTTTTATACCAACAATATTGGGATGTTTGGACAGTTCCAATGTCGTTTCTGCACTTACATTGGACATGGTTCTTCCCGGTACATTATAAAGGATGACAGGTACAGGGCTGGCGTCAGCAAATTTTTGGTAATGCTGGATGATGCCTTGCTGGGTAGGTTTGTTATAATATGGGCTTACTGACAGCAGGGCAGAAACACCCGTGAGGTCAGTATCATTGATCTCCTCTATCGCTGCCTGGGTGTTGTTGGCGCCAATGCCGTAAACAATAGGCAGTCTTCCTTTATTGATCTTTAGGGACTCTGCCAGGACAGTACGCTTTTCCTGTCGGGATAGGGTAGAAGCCTCTCCCGTAGTACCCTGAACGACTATATAATCTGCACCTCCTTGGATAACATGCTCAATCACCTTCTCCAGCCCAATAAAGTCAATATTCCCATCTTCATCAAAGGGCGTCACTAATGCTACTCCAGTCCCGATAAATTGTCTCATTTCTATATTATCTTCTTTAGGTATTTAAGTAAGTTTCCAATATTCGTTTTCAAATCCATTTCCGCATCGATGGCCAGAAGAACATCCAATGGGATATCTTTTTGAAATTTGTAAAAGCCCACCCTATAGGCGGCCGTCTTATGTGACATGATGTATTTCTCGTAAACATTGTAATTCGTCACTGTTGACAGAACCACATCAGCAGGGCTTATCAGAAATTCGTCCAAATGCTTGGTAGGAACCCCCAATAATGAAAAGCTTTTACTGGAAAAGCTTTCCTCGTTTTGCTCCGTTTCCGAGTAATAAAGCTTTTTGATCTCTAAGGCATTGGGCCAATTTGATCGCAGCGTTTCTTCCGCAACTGCCAAGTCTTCATAAGAATCTGCTAAAATATGAATTGATTTGATATCCTCCATTGATTTAGCCCAATTCTCTACCTTATTTATAGGATTTTTTCTGAGCTTAAAGGAAATACAGCATTCCTGGATCCATTTCATCATTTGATCAACGCCTCTTGTTACGCTCCTATCATCTTTATAAAGTCCTCTTCGGAGATCAGTTTAACGCCAAGTTTCTGCGCTTTTTCTTTTTTGCTAGGGCCCATGTCTGCTCCTTCTATGATAAAATCCAGGTTTTTGGAGACGGATTTGACATAAGTGCCTCCATTGGCTACGACCGCATCAATGATTTCATCCCGTTTGAAATGCTCCAGTTTACCGGATGCCAGGATTTTCATGCCTTCCAAAGTGTTGCTCTGTGGTTCTGGCTTATCCTCTTCGTTGATTTCGAAGCTGAGTCCATGCGCCTTTAGCCTGGAGATGATGTCAAGATTTTTTTCTTCAGCGAAAAATTCCTGAATACTTTGGACCAATGTTTCGCCGACTCCATTAATTTCCAACAGTTCCTCAGAGGATGCACTGGTCAGCTTTTCAATACTCTTAAAATGGTCTGCCAATATTTGCGCCGTATTTTCTCCGATGTTCCTTATTCCCAAAGCAAACAAAACCTTTTGGAATGGTTGGGCTTTAGAGGTCTCTATGCCTTTGAGCATGTTGGAAATAACCCCCTCCTGGAAGGTGTTTCCTTTTAGCTTCTTGATTTTCTCTTCTTGTTCACCGGTAAGTTCAAAGTCCAAGCAAAGAACGATGTCATGAACCGTGTTTTTCTGTTTGGACAGTTGCTGCAGTGATGCAAGGCTGATTTGCCGTCCCACAAACATCGATAGGATCACGGAGACAGGAAGATAATCTTCGATCTGGTCATGCTTATATTCTGAAAGCAAAGCCAAAAGCTTTTCCACCGAAGCAATATTTGCGCTTACCTTGGCTTTTTGTCCCTGGACGAAGTTTTTGAATTTTTCGATTCTGGGCTGTAGCTCAAGGGATTCATGGTCATTGAGGTACCGGTCTATAGCCGTGAGGGATATTCCGCTGGTGATGGCAAAAAGGGCTTTCCTCAGTGCGACATAAAGGTATCCATCACTGCTCTTTTCGTACTGTTCATTATTGATCTCCAGACCCAATAACTGGGCTTCTTTTGCATGCAAGTCATAAAGGTCGGCAGGAGTTTCGACATACCCTTGGTTGATCAAGGCCCTGATTCTTTCTGTTCCCAGCGAATCAATGTTCATGGCCCTTTTGGAGACAAAGTGCTCAATCCTTCCCAAGACCTGGGGAGGACAAGAGGAGGTATTGGGGCAGAAATGTTTGGCTTCCCCTTCTTTTCTGACCAGGTCTGTCCCGCATTCCGGACAATGGCTGATGTACTGTACCGGCTGGGCGCCGTTTTTTCTTTTTTCAGCTACTACCTCGGTTATTTTTGGGATGATTTCTCCTCCTTTTTCTACCATTACCCTGTCTCCATCGTGCAGGTCCAGCCGCGCGATTTCGTTGGCATTGTGCAGGGAGGCCCTTTTTACGGTAGTTCCCGCCAGAAGGACCGGGGCTAAGTTGGCTACGGGGGTGATGGCACCCGTACGGCCTACCTGATAGGTGACCGACATCAGCTCACTTTCCGCGCTTTCCGCCTTGTATTTGTAGGCAATTGCCCATCGAGGGATTTTGGCGGTAAAACCCAGTTCTTCTCTTTGGGCATAGTCATTGACTTTCAATACTACCCCGTCAGTATCCAAAGGCAGTTCATGGCGTTTCTCCCTCCATGCTTCGATATAATCCAGTACGGAAGTGATGTCCGTGCAGTTTCTGTAGGTAGGGGAAATGTTGAAACCCCACTTTTCCAGGAGCTGGATGGCCTCATTGTGGTTGTCCACACCGATCTCATCTCCCAGTAGCTGGTAGAAATAACAGTTTAGCTTTCTCTTGGCCACAATGCTGCTGTCCTGCATTTTCAGGGTTCCTGAGGCGGTGTTTCTTGGGTTAGCCAATAAGGCCTCTCCGTTGGCCTCCCTTTCGGCATTGATTTTATCAAACTCCTTTTTGGGAAGGAAAATTTCGCCGCGGACTTCAAACTTGTCAGGGATATGGTCCCCTTGTAGAAAAAGAGGGATGTTCTTGATGGTCTTTACATTGGCAGTGACATTATCACCGCGAAAGCCGTCACCACGGGTAACCGCACGCACAAGCTCGCCTTTTTCATAAACCAGGCTTATGGCCACCCCGTCAAATTTCAATTCACAAAAATAGGTGTAATCCCTGTGGCCAAGCCCCTTGGTTACTCTTTCGTCAAAGGCTTCCAGTTCTTCTTTGGAATACGTGTTGCCCAATGAAAGCATGCGTGTTTCATGTTCCACTGTTTCAAACTCCTTGGTAATGGTGCCTCCTACGTGCAGGCTCGGACTGTTTTTGTCCTGTAAATCAGGAAATCGCTCTTCCAGCTGTATTAGTTCTTCCAAAAGCTGGTCAAACTCAAAGTCGGAGATTTCAC
>NZ_BAAHAP010000029.1:43156-66608 GCF_054777495.1 Echinicola sediminis
GGTCTTCCTGGTAATAAAGCCGGTTGTGGTGATTGATCTCCAAGGTCAGTTCGGCAATTCTCTTCTGGGCCTCTGGTTTTGAAAGCGTATTCATTCAGCGGGTAAGGATTTGAGTTCAATTTGATGTTCAAATCTACATTATTTTGGACGAAAATTAAGGTGTAAATGCAGGCTATTATTTTAATCGTTTAGTTATTTGGGACAGAATAAATTATATTTGAAGCTTAGTTTTGTCAAAATGAATAAGAACCAAGAAGTAGAGGAAAGGATACTGGAAGCAGCAAATGAGCTGTTTTTCAAGAAAGGTTATAAAAGTACCACGATGGATGAAATTTCCAAGCAGTTGGGAATGAGCAAGAAAACCTTGTACATGTATTTCCCCGGAAAGCTGGAACTTTTGGAAGCCTCTTTTCACTCGCTGAAGACAAGATTGTCCATTAAAGTAGAAACCATCCTGCAAAACGAGGAGTTGACCTTTTTGATGAAATTGAAGTCCATGCTGTCCGCTATCGCAGCTGACTTGGGCCGGATCAATCCGGAGTTGATTTCCGATTTGCGGGATCAGGTACCCGAGGTGTGGATGGCTTTGGAAGATTACATCAGGTCTTCGGCTTATCTGCGGTTTCAACGATTGATCCAGGATGGGATAGACCAGGGGCTGGTAGCATCACATGTGGACAAAAGCATGGTTGTGCTGCTATACGCTGCGGCGATCCAAAATTTGATTGATCCAAAATTCCTCGCCCAATTTCCCCATGAAATGGTTGCCGGACTTAGGGTAAGGCCAGCTCAAATTTACGATCAGGCGATTTCCATTATTTTTGAAGGAATTTTGACCGAGGAGGCTAAAAAAGAATACCTCAACCAAAATTAAGCCTGAAGTACACTTGCTGAATGCTGCTGACCACTGCAAAAAACACGAAGATCACCGTTTCTAGTTCTTGGCACCGATAGGCCGTTAGGTAGGAGGGTAGGCATATTAGGTTTAAAAGAAGGGCATTTGTCGGTTTATCTTTACGATAATCAAACCTTATTTCTCTATAAAGATACATTAAAGAGTAGGGGAAGTGATCATGCTTCCTCTTCCCCAAAAGCCTTGAGAATGTCTTTCTCGGTCATTCTAAGTTTGGACTTGCAGTCCTTTACCAGCGTGCTGGCTTCCTTTACCAGAGCGCTCAGCTCATCGATGCTCTTGTCATCTTCCTCAAGTAGGCGGACGATTTCCTCTATTCTTGCAATGGCTTTGTCGTAACTGAACGTTTTTTTATTGCTCATTTTTTCTTTCTATAACTTTTATGGTACTGGTTATTTTTTCTTTTAAGGTAAATGTGGTCAATTCATCCCCTTCCTTTGCCCTTACAGCGCTGATGGGACGCCCGTCAATTTCGGTACGGGTATAGCCTTTTTGAAGGAAAGTTTGTGGATCAAGTCTTGTCAGGTCTTTGGATAGGGTGCTTAGCCTGGTTTGTTCGCTGGATAGTACATTTAACACGGTCCGTTTTAAGGCAAGCTCCATATTTTCCAGCTTTGCAGCCCTTAGTCTTAAGGTTTGTTTGGACAGGGACAATACCCGGTGTTTGAGCAGTTCGTTGATTTCCTTTGCCTGGCTCAGTTTGGATTGGGAGATGCTTTTTAACCAATGCTCCAGGTTGGTTATTTTTTTGTCTTCCCGCTGCAGGTAATAAGCAACTTGGCGTTCGAGAAGCTTAAAGTGGCTGTCTATGGACTCCTCATAATTTCTATAGCCGGAGAGAATGAATTCTGCCACGGCCGTAGGGGTTTTCATTTTGGTGTGGGCCACCATATCGGCGATGGATTCATCGCGTTCATGTCCTATGCCCGTAACCACGGGCAAGGTCGTATTGGCAATGGCTTTGGCTAGCTCATAATCGTCAAAGCAGTCGAGGTCCAGTTGAGCACCTCCGCCACGGATAATGACCATCATGTCAAATGGACTTGTTTGGCTATCCTCTTCGATTTGCTGGATAGCCTGAATCAAACTTTGTACGGCTTGGTCTCCCTGCAAGGTGGCCTGATAAAGTCTCCAATGCACCTTATAGCCATAACGGTTATGGTCCACCTGATTTACAAAGTCACCAAATCCGGCAGCATTGGCAGAGCTGATCACGGCGATTTTTTGGGGCACTGATGGAAGGAGGAACAGCCTGTTGAGATCGATCAGCCCTTCACGGTTCAACCGGTCAATGGTTTCCTGTCTTTTTCTGGCTTTTTCCCCTAAGGTGAAATTGGGATCAATGTCCTTGATGTTTAGACTCAGGCCGTAAACTTCGTGGAATTGTACACTGATCTGCGCCAGGATTTTCATGCCGGCTTTGAGCCTTTCCCCAGTGATGGAATGAAACCTGCTGGAAATCCCCCTGTAAGTATATGACCAGATGTTGGCACGGACTTTTGCCAGGATGTTCCTTTCCGACTTCTCCACCAATTCCAAATAGGCGTGGCCCCTTGGTGAATCCCTGAATTCTCCTATCTCTGCGATCACCCAATAGGAAGGGGACAGGTGGGTATCCAGGGTTTGCTGAATCAGTTGGTTGAGCTCATGTAAGGAAAGCGGGGTTTGCATAGGACAAAGAAAAGAAAAAATAGTCAGCGCTAAGCCGAATTGTCAACGTTTTTAAACAAACAGGCTCACCTGTTTTTGGAACAGATGAGCCTGCTGGCACCGGTGAAACAACTGAAATGGGTGATGCCCTGTGTTTTAGGGATTGTCTTCCCTGGGTCTTTTTCTATCCCTGTTCATTTTGTACAAGTGCCTGACAAAATCCCGGTCGGCTTCTCCCAGTTTATAAATTTGAATGGGGGTAAGGATATCCTTGATTTTGTCAATAAAAGCCTTTTCTTCATCCAATAATTGTTGTTGGATTTTGAACTTCTCCTGAACCAATTCACGGGCCTTTTCGGCGGTGAGATCTTGCTCGTTTATCCGGGAAGTAGCCCTTAGTTTCATATGGGATTTTCTTCTGTTTTCCTCAAACTGATTATAAAGCGGCCAAAAGGCAGTGGCCTGCTCGGGTTTAATGTCCAGCCTTTGGGTGATAAAAGCGACTTTAGCAGCCTCCAGCTTTTCTCTGTCATACCGTTTATCGCCTTCTTTCTGGGCAAAGGAGGTGATTGATATTATACTAAAAACCGCTAGAATGATTATTTTTTTCATATTACCATCTTTTTAATAGCTCCATAATTCCTGCTCCAGCTCTGCCTCATTCAGCTCATAGTCTCCCCATCCGTCATCGATAATGTCGTCCAGAATACCATTGGGGTCTTCTGACAGGGACAGGACATCATCAGCAAACCATTCGCCCTGATCAATCAGCACTTCCACTTCTTGGTCCAGTGCATAAACATTCTCGGTAGGCTGCATGAAAATACTGCCCTTAAAGATAAAGAGTGTAAGCCCTACTACCAAGATCGCTGCAGCAGCCCACCTGCTGAGCACGAGGTGTCTCTGCTTTGACTGGCGCTTTTCAAGCACTTTGTCAGCAAGTTCCTCAAAGTACCCCTCTGGGGTTTTGAAGATGTCTTTTTTGGGTAGTCGTTCCATATCAGTTATTTAGACCGTTTAAAACCAAAAAGGTTTATTCACCATTGATTTCTCTTTCAATTTTTTTGACCGCATGATGGTAGCTCGCCTTGAGAGCTCCCACGGAAGTAGAGGTGATCTCTCCGATTTCCTCATAGCTAAGCTCTTCGAAATACCTCAAATTAAAAACCAAGCGTTGCTTTTCGGGCAACTTAAGCAAGATCTTCTGTAGCAGTATGGCGATTGCATCACCGTCAATATGTGGGGAACTGTCCAGGTAATTGGCCATTTTTTTCTCGTGGTCATCTACCTGTACAAAAAAGCGCTTTTTCTTTTTCTCCAGAAAATTCAGGCTTTCATTGGTGGCAATTCTGTAAAGCCAGGTGAAGAGACTGGAGTCCCCCTTAAATTTTTCAATATTCTTAAACGCTTTTATAAAGGTGTTCTGTGTAATGTCATCAGCATCGTCATGTATGATGACCATCTTTCTGATGACACCATAAATCCTCTTTTGGTAGTGCTCCAACAAAAAACGGTAGCCCTTTTCTCTTGTGTCAGGGTCTTTGATCAGTGATAAAAGTGCTAAGTCATCCAATGGCTCCATGCTTTGCTTAGACCTCAAATCTAGGGATAAGTTTAATCTGGCCTAAAAAATTAATTGGATTTACGGGTAAAAAGAAAGTGTATAGGTGCCATTAATGGGGAGTTTTAATCATTTGGTAATAATTATTGTTTTACTATTTGTAAAAATTTATCGATTTTTGCTTCATTAGTTTTACATATATGAATATTTTTGATCTGTTGGTCATTTGAGAGCAATTCAGAACAAAGAGCAGCCCAGGGATTAACCCGGCTATAAAAATACAATCTTGATGATGAAAAAAAAATATGATCTGATAGTCGTAGGTGGAGGTGTGCTAGGTGCGTTTCACGCTTATCATGCCTTGGAATCGGGATTATCTGTGGCCTTGATAGAAAAGGACAAAGCTCCCCAAAGTGCGACCACCAGGAATTTTGGGCAAGTGGTGCCCTCGGGTATGAATTCCAAATGGCAGGCTTACGGTAGGGAAAGTCTATCGATATACAATAAGATCCAGTCTAAGTTTGATATTTCGATCCGGAACAACGGGACAGTTTATCTGGCCAGCAATGAAGAAGAGGTACAGTTGATTGAAGAGTTGCATGCCATCAATAAGGAGAATGCTTACTCCTCCGAAATGTTGACTGCCCGGGAGTGCTTGGGAAAATATCCAGGACTCAGGGAAGATTATGTGAAGGCAGGGTTGTTCTTTCCAGAAGAAGTGACCGTAGAGCCTCAGCTGATGATTCACCGCTTATTGAATTTTCTCCAACAGGAAAAAGGCCTGGAGGTCTTCTCCCACCAAACGGTGGTCAGCTGTGGGAAGGCAGGTGAAAAGGTGCTGGTGGAAACGGCCGGAGGGACTGCTTTTGAAGCTGCCAAAGTAATTATTTGCAACGGAAAGGACTTCAAGACCCTTTATCCGGAGGTTTTTGCCCATAGTGACTTACAGGTTTCCAAACTACAAATGATGCAGACCAAACCGCAGGGAGGGTATTCTTTGCCGGGATCGATATTAACGGGTTTGTCCATTAGGAGGTATGAGGCATTTTATGAATGTCCCTCTTTTAAAGGCATCAAGGAAAAAGAGGCCACTTCTTCTTTGGAAAAGAAATGGGGGGTTCACATTCTTTTCAAGCAGGCGGCTGATGGTTCGGTGATATTGGGAGACTCCCACCAGTACGCAGACGCAAAGGATATTGATGATCTGGGTTATGACCTGGACATGGATATTGATGAGTTTATGGTCACGGAAGCCAAGAAAATTATCGATCTTCCCACTTATGGGATCCAGCACCGTTGGTTTGGCATGTACAGTCAATGTAAGGAAAACGATATTTTCCTAAAGACCATAGATGATGATATCCATATTGTCACGGGAATTGGAGGAAAAGGGATGACCGGCAGCGCAGGCTTTGCAAAAGAGCATATTAATAGTGTATTCAATAAAAGTAACTAGATGAAAAAGATAGCATTGGCGGTCTTCGATATGGCCGGAACTACAGTAGACGAGGGGAATATCGTGTATAAGACCGTACAAAAGGTAATCAATGACGAGGGGTTTTCATTGTCGTTGGAAGAAGTGCTGCTGCATGGGGCGGGCAAAGAAAAGCATCAGGCGATAGTGGACGTGCTGACAGCCTGCACGGAGGAGAAAGATGTGGTTGCAGTGGCAGATAAGGCGTTTTCCAATTTTAAGCCTGCCCTGGAGCAAGCATATGATGAGATGGAGGTAAATACCTTTCAGGGGGTAAAAGAGATGATGGAATTCCTTCGGGAAAACAACGTCTCCGTGGTGTTGAATACAGGATATGACCGAAAAACCGCCTCGGGTCTTTTGAGAAAATTGAACTGGGAGGAAGGCAGAGATATAGATGGTTTGATCACTGCCGATGATGTGGTCAACGGAAGACCTGCGCCGGACATGATCAGGGCAGCCATGGAAAAATGCAGCGTTGAAGATTCCGAAGCGGTACTAAAGGCAGGTGATTCTGCCATAGACATTGAGGAGGGTAAGAATGCCAAGTGTGGCCTTACCGTCGGGGTACTGACCGGAGCCCAGACCAGGGAGCAACTGGAAAAAGCTGCGCCGGATTATATCCTGGACAGCCTGGCCGAGCTAGGAGGGATGCTGATAAAGTAATTGTTTGTTTTTTGTTTTAATTGCTAAAACCCGTCTTAGATTGAGGCGGGTTTTATTTTTCACTGTTCAAAAAGAAGTACAGCACAAGCATTTTGGTCGTCCTGTCACTCCTGTTGATCGGTACGTGCGGAATCCTGCCATCAAAGAAAATGGAGTCTCCTTCGTTCAGGTGGACTTCTTCCTCACCAATTTGGTAAACGCATTCCCCGGATAAAACATACTTGAATTCATAAGCGTCTGTTTCTACGGTGTCTCTTTTGGAGCCGGGGTGAATTTCCAGCAGTACAATTTCAAAGCCGAGAGAAGCCATCTGTTTGCCGAAAATCCATCGGTAGGCAAAGCCCTCAGCCTCTTCTTCCTTTTCTATGAGTTTATAGTCTTCGGCACGGCTGACGATCAACGAACTTTCTCCGGTCTGGGGAAGGCCGCTAAAAAAATCAGGGACCTCTATTTTCAAGGCATTGATAATATTGAGCAGGACAGGTAGGGAGGGAATGGTTCTGCCGTTTTCAATACGGGAGATCAGCCCGTTGCTCACTGCTGCTTTAGAGGCAAGAGAATTGATGGTTTGGTTATTGTTTTTCCTTATTTCCTTAATTCTCTTGCCTATGCCGATTAGGTAATCATCCATCAGATGTGGGGCTTTTGATAAATTGGTTTCGTGATTTTCAGGGATTAAATTTCAAGGATATAATCCAGTATGCCGGCATTTTTTCCTTTAGGCCTGGTCACCACCAATGGGAACCTGTCGTTTAATTGGATCAATCGCTCAGCCACGCTGCCTATAAAGAGGGCTGTGGCCGCTGTCCTGCCTTTGGCGCCGATGATGATGCCGTCCACCTGGAGTTCTTCCGCTTTTTGGATGATGTCCTGAATGGGGTCGTCATTGTTGTCGACGGTATAAACTGGCCGGATTTTGATGTTTTTGGTGTCAATCTTCCGGATAAACTTTTTATAGTTTACCTCGGCGTTTATTTTCATGATTTCGGCAAACTCATCGTAACTTTTGCCGGTCAGATGGTAGCCGGATGGAACCGAAAACACATTTTGACAGATGATTTCCACGTGGCTCCCATTTCTTTCGGCAATCATGATGGCCTCTTCCATGGCATCTTTTGAGTAATCCGAAAAATCACTTGGGACCAATAATTTATCCACTTTAGGTGAGGTACAGTCCTCGGGAATGATCATTAGAGAGCAGGAGGCTCTTCTGGCCAATCTTTGGGAAACAACTCCACTTCCGGCCAGGGAGGTCTTTTTTCCTACCAGGATCATGTCAGCGGATTTTTCGTGGGCCAGTTTGAGGATCTTTTTGGAAAGTTGCCCTTCCTTGACCACATAGGTGAGGTCGGTTTTTAATTTGGCGTCAAAGTTCTTTTCGACCACCTCTTTCATTTGCCCCTTTCTTTCTTCGATCATATTGTCCACCAAATTGGGGAACTCTTTTAAGATGTCTTTGGGGATTTGAAGGTTCCTGATCACATTGGTAAAATAGATCTTCTTTGTTTGGTTGATCCTGGCAATAAAGGAAGCAAACTTTACCAAAGTCTCGTCCATTTCCGAGTGATCCAAGCAAACAATAAGTTTCTTAATTTGATACATTTCCTAGCAGCTAAATATGGTACAAATTAAAGGTTTTAGTTTGAAGTGAAAATAATTAAAAATGAATAAATCAATGAAATATTCAAATACTTATTTAATGTAAAATCCAACTTCGAATATAGTTCTAATATTACTACTATGCTAAAAAAAAGATGTTTTACACGGCCCTGAGATATGGCTTTCTATTGTGTAGGAGGGGGGAAGGATCGAAACAATTAAGGCAAATGCTTGTTTTTAAGTTGGATTACAAAAGTGCATGCGGTTATCCCCATTCATGCCGTAATACCAAACGTAAAAAAAAAACTATCCCGGCAAAGCGGGGAAAGTGCCAATTCTTAGCAATGGCCAGTGTTTCCGGATTAACTTGGATGAAAGAGCTCAAAGGGTTAAAAGAGGTTAGATTTCAGGGATTTGGTGAACTAATATGAATGCTTGTGGATTAAATGGTTGGATGCAATATACTGATAGTTAGTTTGTTGGTAGGTTTTTCGGCTAATGTGACATCTATGTCCGGGATATTTATCATTCCTCAATCTTATTTGTATATTTGCAGAAGGTTCGGGTCGCCGACATGTTCAAACTTCACAATTAACAAAAATACCGAGTGAAGCCTTTTTTCAAAACCAGGCCTCATCCCGATAGCTATCGGGACCTCGTTTCTTAGGAAGCAGGATAACAGTGGAAGGTTGCGAAATCCGGGCAGCTCAAATCTTGTCTATAAAGAGGTTTGTAACACTCTAAGACCCGAGCCTTTTTTATTTTTTTAAGTGGAGATTTTTTTAATTCAGGAATCTTGCCCAAAAGTAAGGGTAATAAGCATAACAATTAGGGAATAAGCTAAGTCACAAAAGGAAAAAGAGCGCCATATTCCTTTAAAATTACTCAAGCATCATTTGTTTTTCTGGGGCCTCCTCGGTTTAAATAGAAACTGCTTAAAGGGAAAATAAAAAGGGAGCAAATCGTGTTGATTGTCTCCCTTTTCTGTTGTAGTGGTTAATTGTTGTTGTTGCTGATTAATAAAGGATCCTGAATCGGATGGTTCCTTCTATCTTTTTCAATGCATCAATGACATCCGCGGAATAGGCCTTGTCAATGTCGGTGATTACATAGCCAATTTTTTCGTTGGTTTTTAAGTATTGTCCAACGATGTTGATTTTATAGCTGGCCAAAACCTGGTTGATCTTTGCAAGTACACCGGGTTCATTGTGGTGTATGTGCATCAATCTGTGTGCATCTTTTAGGAAAGGCAGCTGGATATTAGGGAAGTTTACACTATTGTAAGTGTTTCCCGTATTGATGTATTCGATGATCTTGCCTGGTACGAACTGGGCAATGTTTTCTTGGGCTTCCAATGTGCTGCCACCGATATGTGGTGTCAGGATAGTATTTGGGCAGCCTTTCAGCTCAGACTCGAATGGTTCATCATTGTTTTTGGGCTCGGTAGGGAACACGTCAATGGCAGCTCCTGCCAAGTGTCCTGATTCCAGGGCTTCTTTCAATGCCGAAACTTCCACTACGTGGCCACGGCTAAGGTTCACCAGAATAGCGCCCTTTTTCATTTGGGCTATTCTTGCTTTATTAAGGATGTTTTTGTTTTCCTTTCTTCCATCCACATGCAGGGAAATGATGTCGCAGGATTCCAACAGTTCATCCAAGGAATCAAGTTTGGTGGCATTTCCAAGGGCCAATCGTTCTACTACATCATAGTAGAATACATTCATCCCCATGTTTTCGGCCAGAACAGAAAGCTGTGAACCGATGTTGCCGTATCCAATGATCCCCAGTTTTTTGCCTCTTACCTCAAAACTTCCTGAAGCTGATTTGTTCCACACGCCTTGGTGCATCTTCAGGGTTTTGTCATGGAGATTTCTCATCAGGAAGATGATCTCTGAAATGGCCAGCTCGACTACAGACCTGGTGTTGCTGAAAGGGGCGTTGAATACAGTGATGCCCTTTTCCTGGCAGGTTTCCAGGTCGATCTGATTGGTGCCGATGCAGAACGCGCCAATGGCTATCAATCGAGGAGCGTTTTCAAGTACTTTTTTGGTGATTTGTGTTTTTGATCGAATCCCAATTACGGATACGTTTTTGATTTTTTCACACAACTCTTCTTCAGATAGAGCAGAACTGATTACCTCTACATTGTAACCTTCCTGCTTCATCAATTCCACCCCGATGGGGTGTACGTTCTCCAAAAGCAATACGTTAATGCGGCTTTTGGGGTAAGAATATTTTTTGTTCATCTTGTTAACATACAAAATTTCATCAAGACTTGGAGCAATATGGTCCGCTTTAGACGAAACTTTAGGTCGATTGATATTTTCTGTAAATGCGTAGAATTTGTTCGCCAAACCGGAGGCTTTGATTTCATAATCCGTGTACCCGTCCCCGATCACATATACATCTCCTTCGAGATTGAGCGTTTTGATCGTTTCCGGCTTGCCGTTGTTTTGGGAAAGTAAAATGTCTCTATTAAAATCGGTGATATTGCCGTTTTCATCATAAATGAATTCGTTGGCAAAGACGTTTTCTCCTTTAATTCCATAATCTTCCACTACCGGGGTGATGAAATCTTTAAATCCATTGGAGATGATGAAAATGTGCTCCGCGTTTTCCTTTAGAAACTCCTTGTTTCTCTTGAAGGACTTGGAAACCACTTTTTTCAATTCGGCTACAAGCTCCGAAATTTGGGATTGGTTGGCGTTGAGTATTTCGATTCTTTTTTCAAGGCTTTCACGCAGTGATAATCTGCCTTCCATTCCCAGGTCGGTAATGTCTTTGATCGCTTGTAATTTTTCATTCCTTTTGGGGTCATTTTTCAAGCTGATTTCCCCCAGGATGTCCAGGGCTTCCACTTGTGTAAATGTACTGTCAAAATCAATGATAAACTTTTTAATAGTGGCCATTTTATGGTGAACTTTTAATGATTCGGGTGTAAATTTAGTGTTTTCTTAAATTATATATGTCTTTGTTATAAAAAATACTTTTAAAATTTTTCGATGCTTTTTAGGGGCTTGCTTTCTATTTTTACTAAAGTTGCGAAATAAGCGAGATAGCCCATAAAATTGAAAGGAGAAGGGTTTTGGAGCTCATTTTTGGCTTGAAGAAAAATAGGTGGACTTTAGTTGAAAAGAGGGTTAAAAGTCTTTCAAATTTGAAATGGGCCGGCCAATGACAGGGAAGGAAAGCTTCCTGTCCGGCTACAGATGAATTGGACAAATCAGGAGCAAAGCTTGTAGTGGTCACCGAAGTTGTCGAGGTTTGCGGTATTAATTTAGTGGCGTATTTAAGAAAAGAAGAAACTATGGCGATAGCATTGGATAACTTAAGAGTAGGAAGAGTCTATTATCTGGTCAACTACGGAGAAAGAAGGGAGTTGGAGGTGCTGGCCAGATTGACCAAGGAAAACTTTAAGGTAAAGGATTTGGACACCTTGGAAATTTACGAGCTTGATGAATTATTGAGGTGGGGGATAGGAAAGGATTATGAGTTGGAGGAGCTTCGGTGATCCAAAAAAAAGCAGTTTTGCCCAGATATAGGTGAAATTGAATAGGTGTTGTGTCCGGTTTTTTTCTGGTTCAGTTATTTTTTTGGAATTTTAACAAGTAGTTTGCTTAAAGGATGTGATAATGTTTTGTAAGGAGCTTCTTTTCTTATCGTTTGGTTTTTTTTATGTTGTATCTTGAATTTGGTAATAAAGTTGAATTTTTTTGGAATGGTATTTGTTAGGAGGGGATAGTGTGGAATTTTTGGACAAAATTATTACCGACCATGTAATAATACGACCGTCAAATTGCAGAAAATATATTTTTGCAACTACTGATCGCTAGGTGGGCGTGATTCAGGCTTTTGAAAAAGCGAATTATTTTGTCTGCCACAAGTTTCAGTGTTCCATGAAATTGAAGCGCTGTCCATGGGGTATAAGATCTCAAGGGCCGTTCTTTCAAAATCACTCGACATAGACCTCATCAAAAAAATGGTTTACCCGGAAATGCAAAATGATAATTGATTTATGGATTTTTGCTCCAGAATTTCCCTACCATTTGTTAGGGTCGCGATAGGAATCGATTGGAAATGAGTTGATCAGTAAAAATCTCCAAAATAGCCTTGGATTATCATCTAATCATGAGAACATCATGATGAAGGGGAATTATTTGGGTTTTCAAATTTTAAAATAAAATAAAAGTCATTTACTACTACTATAATACAGCTACATCTATGAAACCACTGTTGAATCGAAGAAATCCTTTAACCAGCTACCTACAGGCATTCCTGATGCTGGCGGTATGCGTGCCTCTTGTGATGGCTTGCAATGAGGGCAATAGCAAAGAGTTCAAAAGGAAAAAGCCTTTGAACATTCCGATCATGAAACTGGCTTCAAAGAAGATTGAGGTGCCCCAGACCTATGTGTGCGACATCCAGGCCGTGCAGTTTGTGGAGGTAAGGGCAAAAGTAGAAGGGTTTGTGGACGAAATTTTTGTGGATGAAGGTGCTTATGTGAAAAAAGGTCAGCCCCTTTTCAAACTGAGTTCCGCCGAGCTGGCAGAAATGGTAAACAGCAACCGTGCCCGCTTGATGCAGGCAAAAGCAGAAGCGCAGGCGGCCAAATTGGAGGTGGAGCGTCTGAAGACATTGGTGGACAAGAAGATCATTACTTCCTCCGAGCTGGAATTGGCCCAAGCAAAATTCGATATGGCCCAATCCGGTATCCTGGAAGCGGAATCTATGCTGAAGAATGCACAGACCGGTCTTTCTTATACTACCATCAAGGCACCATTTGACGGGATAGTAGATAGAATTCCTTTTAAGACCGGTAGTTTGGTGACCACAGGGGAGCTGATGACCCATATCACCGATATCTCTGAAATTTTTGCTTACTACAAAGTCAATGAAAACGAGTACCTGCGTTTTATGCGGGAAAAAATGGAGTCAGGAGAAGAGGAAGTATTGGAGAAGGAGTTGACATTGATCCTTTCTGACGGACAGACCTATCCTTACAAAGGAAAACTGGAAACCATGGAAGCTGATTTTGAAAAAGGAACGGGCTCTATTGCCTTCCGCGTTCGATTTCCCAATCCTGATGGTTTGATCAAGCATGGGGCCAGTGGTAAAATTCAAATGACCAATGAAATGGAAGGGGTATTCCTGATTCCTCAGAAATCTTGCTTCGAAATTCAGGACTACACTTATGTCTATGTACTGGACAAGGAAAACAAAGTACAGGTGAGAAGTTTTAGGCCGATCCAAAGGTTTGGACTTTTTTACGTGGCCGATGGCTTTAAAGAAGGGGACAGTATTATCTATGAAGGTATCCAGCAGGTGAAGGATGGGGCAGTGATCAGCCCAGTGGCAGTGTCTGAGGAAGAAGCCTATGATACCCTATACAACTCATTGTAAACTATAGCGTAAATTTATTTCCCCGCAGAGTATGTTTGAAATATTTATCAAACGGCCAATTCTCTCCACCGTCATCTCGGTGATCATTACATTGGTCGGTTTATTATCCTTGACTTCTTTGCCCGTGACGCAGTTTCCGGAGATTGTACCTCCTTCGGTGACGGTTACGGCACAATATACCGGAGCCAATGCCGAAGTACTGGCCAAGGCAGTGGCTACCCCTTTGGAAAGAGCCATCAATGGGGTGCCGGGTATGACCTACATGAACTCGGTAAACACCAATGATGGTGTCACGGTAATCACCGTAGTATTTAAAGTGGGTACTGACCCTGACCAAGCAGCGGTAAACGTCCAGAACAGGGTGTCCACGGTTATTGATGAACTTCCTGAGGAAGTGATCCGGGCCGGGGTAATGACGGAAAAGGAAGTGAACAGTATGCTCCTTTACCTTAACCTGATGAGTTCAGATTCCACCCAGGATGAGAAATTTGTGTACAATTTTGCCGATATCAATATCCTTAAGGAACTGAAGCGTATTGATGGTGTAGGTTTCTCCGAGATCATGGGGGTAAGGGACTATGCCATGAGGATATGGATGAAACCTGACCGAATGGTAGCGTATGACATTTCCCCGCAGGATATTACCACGGCTATTAGAAATCAAAATGTGGAGGCGGCACCTGGGAAATCCGGAATCAGTTCGGATAAAGATCCCCAGATGCTTCAGTATGTACTTCGGTACACCGGTAAGTTTAACCGGGAAGAGGACTATGAAAACATTACCATCAAGGCATTGCCTGATGGATCCTTGCTGAAGATCAAGGATGTGGCCGAAGTGGAGTTTGATTCGGAAGATTATAACATGGTTTCCATTACGGATGGAAGGCCTTCTGCCTCCATCATGATCAAGCAGCGTCCCGGCTCCAATGCCCGAGACGTGATCAACGCCATTAAGGCAAAGATGGAAGAACTGAAAGCCAGCTCATTTCCTCCGGGGATGAACTATAACGTATCTTATGATGTGTCCAGGTTCTTGGATGCTTCTATTGCAGGGGTACTCAAGACCTTATTGGAGGCCTTTTTATTGGTGTCCATTGTGGTATTTATTTTCCTTCAGGACTTTAGGTCTACATTGATCCCGGCCATTGCGGTTCCGGTTTCTTTGATCGGTACCTTCTTCTTTATGGATTTGTTTGGGTTCTCTATCAACCTACTGACCTTGTTTGCCCTGGTGCTTGCGATCGGTATTGTGGTGGATAATGCCATTGTGGTGGTGGAAGCCGTCCACGTGAAGATGCACGAGCAAAAGATGAATGCCAAAGACGCCACTATTTCGGCCATGAAGGAAATCGGTGGGGCGATTATCGCCATTACCATGGTGATGTCCGCGGTATTTATTCCGGTAGGCTTTATGTCGGGACCGGTGGGGATATTCTACCGACAGTTCTCCCTGACTCTGGCCATTGCCATTGTGATTTCGGGGGTGAACGCCCTGACCTTGTCACCGGCATTGTGTAGCATGATGCTCAAGCCCAACCACCATGAGGAAGGAAAGCCGAAAGGATTTATACAACGCTTCTTTGATGGCTTTAATTCGCGTTATGAGAAATTGTCCGGCAAATATGCAGGAGTGCTGAAAGCCATCGTAGGAAGGAAGACCGTTACCTTTGGGATTTTAGGGGTGTTCTTTTTGGCTACCTTTGGCATCAACAGCGTATTGCCTACAGGCTTTATCCCTACCGAGGACCAAGGCATGATCTATGTGAACGTCACCACACCTCCGGGAGCGACAGTAGAGCGGACCAAAGTTGTGTTGGATGATGTGCAGGCAGCCCTATTGCCTTTGGAAGAAGTGGAGACCATTTCGACACTGGCGGGATACAGTTTGCTGACAGAAACCGCCGGAGCTTCCTATGGTATGGGGATGATCAACCTGGTGGCTTGGGAAGACCGGGATCAGAGCGTAAATGAGCTTATCCAGGAATACCAAGAGCGGGTGAGCCATATCACAGGTGCAGAGATTCAGTTTTTCCCTCCTCCGAGTGTACCTGGGTTTGGTAATGCTTCGGGTTTTGAAATGAGGATGCTGGACAAAACGGGCGGACCTTTGGACCTTACGGCCAAAACCACCCAGGACTTTGTGGCGGCCTTGAATGAGAAACCGGAACTGAACGGGGTATTTACCAATTTTGACCCGAATTTTCCACAGTATATTCTTCATGTGGACCATGACAAGGCTTCGAAACTGGGCGTGTCAGTGGACGATGCCATGGCCACATTACAAAGCTTTATCGGTAGTTTTTATGCTTCCAACTTTATTCGCTTTGGACAGATGTACAAAGTGATGATCCAGGCAGCACCTGAGTACCGGACCAATCCGGAGTCTTTGCTCAAGATGTATGCAAAGAGCAGTCACGGAGAGATGGTGCCTTATTCCAACTTTGTGACTTTGGAGCGGGTATATGGGCCGGAACAGCTCACCCGTTACAATATGTATACTTCTGCGATGATCAATGGGGAGGCGGCAGCCGGTTACAGTAGTGGTGACGCCATCAAGGCGGTGGAAGCTACGGCCTTGGAATTCCTGCCCCGTGGATTTGACATAGACTGGTCGGGGATTACCCGGGAGCAAATTGCCTCAGGCAACCAGGCCATTTATATTTTCGCGGTTTGTCTGGTCTTTGTTTACCTCCTGCTGGCCGCTCAGTACGAAAGCTATTTATTGCCGCTTCCGGTAATACTTTCTCTTCCTGCAGGGGTATTTGGAGCCTTCCTGTTGCTGAAGTTGACCGGATTGGAAAACAATATCTACGCACAGGTTTCTTTGGTGATGTTGATTGGTCTGTTGGGTAAAAACGCCATTTTGATCATTGAAATAGCCATACAGAACAGAAGTAAAGGGCTGGGTATTCTGGAGTCGGCCATTAATGGCGGGGTAGAGCGATTAAGGCCTATTCTGATGACTTCCTTCGCTTTTGTCTGCGGCTTGATTCCTTTGACCATTGCCACTGGTGCTGGTGCGATCGGTAACCGAACCATCGGTACAGCCGCGGCAGGGGGGATGTTTATCGGTACCCTGGTTGGGATTTTCCTGATCCCGGGACTGTATGTGGTGTTCGAATCACTGGCCACCCATCTAAAAAACAAAAAATCAAAAGAAGCAGCAGAAGCATAATGAACAAAAGATATATTTTCGGCAGTGCACTGGTAGTTTTATTGGCTTGGGGCTGTAAAACCAGTGAGCTTGCACAAAACCAGCAACTTGCCCTTCCCAGCTCCTATGGGGTGAAGAAGGACTCGATAGAAACCATGGCCGGTGAAAACTGGAAGCTCTTTTTCGAGGATGAGAAATTAAAAAACCTGATCGGTCAGGCCCTGGAAAACAACCAGGATATCCTGAAGACGATGGAGCGTATCCAGATCGCCAATGCGGAAATGATCAAGGGCAAGCGCGGAATGCTGCCCAGTATCAATGCAATGGCCGGGGCGCGCCAAAAGAAGTTCGGGGACTATACCATGGATGGTGTCGGCAATTACGACACTAACTTTTCCGAAAATCTCACCGAAGATCAAAAGCTGCCTGATCCCTACAAGGATTTTATCCTGGGTGCGGAGTTTTCGTGGGAACTGGATATCTGGGGAAAGTTTAATCAGCGAAAGAAAGCTTCCGTAGCACGCTGGTTGGCCAGTCAGCAGGCGGCCAATATGGTCAAAACCCAGCTGATAGCCAATGTGGCCAAGTTTTACTATAAAATGGTCGGTCTGGACGAGGAAATCATTATCCTGACCAAGAACATTTCCTACCAGGAAATGGCCTTTAACCTTTCCAAGGATTTGAAGGAGTCCGGAAAAGAAACCCAGTTGGCGGTGGACCAGTTTGAGGCGCAGTTGTTGAACTCCAAATCCCTCTTGATCCAAAGGGAAAGGGAGTTGCGCTCAGTGGAAATTGCCTTGATGAGCTTATTGGGAACCTATGATGATGGTCTGCAAAGAACCACCTTGTCCCAAGTGGAGTTTGTACCGGAAATCATCAAGATAGGGGTGCCGGCAGATCTTCTACAGAGAAGGCCGGATGTCAAACAGGCCGAGATGGAGCTGGAAGCCAGCAAGGCAGATGTCAAAGTGGCCAGGACGGCCTTTTTCCCTTCTTTGAGACTGTTTGGTGCAGCGGGCTTCAATGCCTTTGAGTTCAGCAAGCTCTTCCTAAGCCCAGCTTCGACTTTCTATGAAGCGGGAGCGGGATTGGTGGCACCTATCTTCAACAGAAGCCAGATAAAGGCTTCCTTCGAGCAGGCTAAATCATCCCAACGGATTGCCTTTATAGATTATGAACAGACCGTCCTGAATGCTTATCTGGAAGTGCTCGATATGGTCAATGCCTATTCGACCTTGGATGAACAGCTTACCCTCAAAACCGATGAAGTGCTGGTGCTGAGAAGGTCTGTATCCAATGCCAATACCATGTTCTCGGTAGGCTATGCGGACTATTTGGATGTAATCAATTCCCAAAACAGGGCGCTGGAGGCGGAACTGGATTATGTAGGCCTAAAAACACAAAAACTGCAAAGTATTGTGAACCTTTACAGGGCTTTGGGAGGATCAATGGATCAACCAGAGAAGGAAGAGGGCTGAAATTTAGCCCACTAGCATAAGAAAATCATACATTATACAAACGGCTGTCTATGCGGACAGCCGTTTTTTTTTGAATAAGTAAGGTTGTTGGTGTTATGCTAAAAATGATTTACCGATACTTTTCCTAGCCACTTTCTTATTTAATCGGTTACCTTGCCTACGAGAGGCAGGCAGGACTGATGGATTTCCCCTAACTAAACGTGATTTTTCAGTTAAGCAGTTAAAAAAAGTCTTGTTCCGCTTGGCGGGGCAGCTGCCCAAACTGTTACACCCGCTCTAATCAATATCGTCAAGCTAAGGATTCAACAAGCTCGTAGGCCCTGTTTTGGGTTGACTTAACACTCAGGGATTAAAAGCCAGAGATCAATTCCGTCTGGTAAACTATTCCATTGATCGCCTTTAATGATCCGGCTTCCACCGGCAGCAATCAATGAAAAATAAAGGGCGGCCTCAATACATGAAGCCGCCCTTTATGATTTGTCTATAAAACAGTGGGGATTACTCTACAATGATATCGTAGGGCATTCTTGCCATGGCACCTTGCAGGCGCTTCACTTTTTCGATCTGTTGGTAGAGTTGATAGGTCTCCCCAAAACGGTAATTCATGTATTTGGCTTCAATGTCTGAGCCCAGTTCACTCATGATCTGCTCGAAGATATTTTTCTCCTTAGGGAAATAAAGTACACGGTATTCATCTCCCAATTTTGCTTTCTCTGCAGCTATTTGGATGGCATCGTCCAAGCCCCCCAGTACATCCACCAAACCATTTTCTTTGGCCTGAACACCGCTCCAGACCCTTCCTGAGGCCACGTCCAGTACCTCTTCCTTGCTCATGTTACGACCATCTGCCACCCGCTGGATAAAGGTGTCGTAACCCTCCTCGATTTGGGTTTGGATAATGTTCACTTCCACCTCTTTTAAGGGGCGGGTAGGGTTCATGAAATCCGACAACTCACCTGTCTTGGCCACATCCGTGGTAATGCCCAGTTTGTTGTTCAAAAGGCCCTGTGCATTGAACCACATACCGAAAATCCCAATGGAGCCGGTAATGGTATTGGGCTGCGCCACGATGGTGTCTGCAGGTGCGGAAATATAATAGCCTCCGGAAGCAGCCACAGCAGACATGGAAGCAATGACGGGCTTGACCTTTTGGGCTTCACTTACCTCTCTCCAGATCACCTCAGAGGCAAGAACAGAGCCCCCCGGGGAATTGACCCTCAGCACGATGGCTTTGATCTTATCGTCCATCCGGGCTTTTTTGATTTCCTCGGCAAAAACTTCAGAGCTGATTACCCCGTCCATCTGGCCGCTCATGATCTCGCCTTCTGCAATGATGACGGCCACCCGGTCCCTGGCAGTAATGTTTTTGGTCTTTGCCGTGGTATTTAGCCTGGTGACATTGACGGTATTGATTTCAGTGTTTTCTTCTTGTCCCAATTTTTCTCTCAACAAGTCTTTTACCTGATCGTCGTACCATACACCATCCACCAATCCCTGGTCGGCAGCGTCCTGTGGTTTTCTGATCAGCATTTGACTGTTGACAGCAAGGAGTTTCTCTTCCCCAATGCCACGGCTTTTAGCAATCGTAGCGATGGAAAACTTGTTGAGGTCCCCCAAAAAGGCTTCGGTCTGCGCGCGATTGGCCTCGCTCATCTTATCAAGAATGAAGGGTTCCACTGCACTTTTGTATTCTCCCACTCTAAAGATCACCGGTTCCACTTCCAGTTTTTCCAGCATGCCCTTAAAGAACAAAGCCTCGGAAGACAGGCCGTTAAATTCCAGACCTCCCATAGGGTTGAGGTAGATTTCATCGGCTATACTGGAAAGAAAGTAGCCGCCTTCTGAGAATATTTCTGAATAGGCAACGATGAATTTGCCTGATTCCTTGAACTCGCCCAATTCCTCCCTGAGCTCGGTAAGCATGGCAGGATTTCCCATGACCGTGCCTGCCTGGAGATAGATTCCCTTTATATTGTCATTTTCCTTGGCCGTCCTAATGGCGGTTTTAAGGTTGGTTAAACCAATTTTATAAGGGGCCGGTATCAATCCGACCGATGAAAAGTTGACATTGTCCTCAGGGGTCCTCTCGGTAAGCACGACTTCTTCCAGGTTGAGGTGTAGGAGGGTGTTTTCCCCAATCGTTACTTTTTCTTCCGAAGTGGCCAGGGTAATCAGCCCTGCCAAAAAGAAGAAACTCAAGATGGAAAAGACGATCAGCCCCAAGATGACGGCCAGTACATTGCTTAAAAATCTCATATAATTCCAATTTTGTAATGCTCGAAAATACGTCTTTTTTCTTATTTCTGTTAGTTTTGGAGTGAAATTAGCAAGTTATGGAACAGGTGGTTTTACTTATCGGGGGCAATATGGGGGACCGGGAAGGGCTGATGGAACAGGCCCTTGAAAAGCTGGGAAAGCATTTTGATCTGACCAAAAAGTCCGCGCTATATGAAACGGAAGCCTGGGGCGGGGAATCCTCAGGAAATTACCTGAATAGGGCCCTGGTAGTGGAAACAGCACATTCTCCAATGCAGGTGCTGGACCTCTGCCAGAAGGTGGAAAAGGAGTTGGGAAGAAAGCGTGATCGGAAGTGGGGGGACAGGACCATGGACATTGATATCATCTTTTATGGGGACAGGGTGATCCGTACAGACAGGCTAAAGGTACCGCATCCTTTGATGGGAGAACGCAGATTTGTCCTGTTGCCCATAGTGGAAATCCTGCCGGATTTTGTACATCCCCTGCTGCAAAAGGATATGAAGGGGATGCTCACCGACTGTCTTGACCCATCTAAAGTGCAGCTTTATTCTCCCTCAAAATAGCGACAAAAAGTACTTTTCTGTTGCTTCTCAACCGATCATTTGCCAATTTTGGAATATTATGAAGTCATAAATTTTCATTAGGGATAGGAATGGACCCATTGGCGTCCAAGGTTTACTGCTCCGAAAAGGGCAGCTTTTTTGGCGATTTATCCAGATTACAATGACTTTATTAAAAATCATCCGACATTTCAGAAAGGCCTTAAGCGGGAGCGAAGAGGATTTTACCGTAGGAAGCATACGGAGGGCCATCTTTTATTTGTCCATTCCCATGATTTTGGAGATGCTGATGGAATCACTGTTTGCGGTGGTGGACATCTTCTTTGTGGGAAAGTTGGGCGTAAATGCCGTGGCCACAGTGGGCTTGACAGAGTCGGTCCTGACCATTGTCTATTCCGTGGCCATAGGGCTCAGCATGGCCGCTACGGCGGTGGTAGCCCGGAGGATAGGAGAGAAAAAGCGGAAAGCAGCCTCTGAGGCAGCATTCCAGGCCATTTGTATATGTGCTGTACTGGCCCTGGCCATCGGCTTGGCAGGCCTTTATTTTGCCAGGGACTTGCTGACCTTGATGGGGGGAGAGCCGGAACTGGTGGCTTCCGGCTACCGCTACACCCAGGTGATCTTTGCCGGCAATATCAGTGTGATGCTGCTTTTCCTGATCAACGGGGTGTTTAGGGGAGCGGGCAATGCCGTCATCGCCATGCGCTCACTTTGGCTGGCCAATGGGATCAATATTGTCCTGGATCCCCTGTTGATTTTTGGCATCGGGGTGTTTCCGGAAATGGGGCTGGAGGGAGCGGCTTGGGCCACGACCATCGGCAGAAGCATAGGGGTGGTATTCCAATTGGTGGTATTGATAAGAGGCAAGGCCATCATTGGCTTTCGTTGGGAAGTGATCCGCTTTAAGCTCAAGACCATCAGGAATATCCTGAAGATCGCCTTGGGAGGCATGGGTCAGTTTTTGATCGAATCGGCCAGCTGGATTATCTTGATGCGGATCGTTTCGGGATCAGGCAGCGTGGCCCTGGCCGGCTTTACCATTGCCATCCGACTGATCATTTTTGCCCTTTTGCCCGCTATGGGCTTTTCCAATGCCTCTGCCACCCTGGTGGGGCAGAACCTGGGGGCCGGACAACCCGAGAGGGCCGAAAAGTCCGCCTGGCAGGCCGCCCATTATACGGCGATCTTTTTGGGAAGCTGTGGGCTGATCTTCTTCTTGGGAGGGGACATGATCATCAGTTGGTTTAATGACAACCCGGAGGTGATAGAGGTGGGCGGCAACGGGCTGGGCATCATTTGCCTGGGCTATGTGTTTTTTGCCTATGGCATGGTCATGAGTCAGTCCCTGAACGGGGCAGGGGATACCCGCACCCCGACCCTGATCAATATCTGTGTGCTCTGGCTCTTTCAGCTTCCCTTGGCCTACGGACTTTCCCACTACTTGGAACTTGGCGCAAACGGGGTGTTCATCGCTATTGCCATCGGCCACTCGGTGCATGCGGTGGTCAGCGGCTGGATCTTTAACAAGGGGAAATGGAAGCTGGTGGAGGTGTAGTTCACGGATCTGTCTGGGGATAGAAAGCTTTTGTCCACGAATTGCACGAATTTTCACAAATTGCTTTTGAAAAGTGGACTCGTATATGAAGCTTGTAAAGGCAGGGTGTGAGGATTTTGTCCACGAATTCCACGGATTAGCACGAATTGCTTTTAAAAAGTGGAGCTGTCCACGGTTGACAGTTGACGGTCGACAGTGGACTCAGATCTAACTGTTGCTTGCAACGAGAATTTCTAAGTCCTAGCATTTTTAACTTAATAAGCCAGTTGCATTGTAAATGCTATGATTTAGCAATCTGCGCTGAAATGGTGGATTATGGGAGCGAGGAGAGAGCGGGTAATCGGTCTCGAACCGACGGCCTTCAGGGTGGGATCCGCCAGGGCGGACTACCAACTGAGCTACGCCCGCTTTTACGGTAGTTAATATACGCTTGAGAAAAGGATTTGAGCAAGCATTTTTTTCGGGATTGATTAAAAGTCTGTAGTCCACGAATCCACCACGGACAAGTTTCCACGAATCTGTCTGGCGCTAGACAGGATTTTGTCCACGAATTGCACGAATTTTCACGAATTGCTTTTAAAAAGTGGAGCTGTCCACGGTTGACAGTTGACGGTCGACAGTCGACAGTTGACCTACCTTAGTAGCTGCTTTTTTCTTCTTCGATGGGTGTTTTAAGAATTCGGTTAATTCGGGGTTGGACCCACCAAATTCCAATTGGAAAAAAGAATAATGCAGCAAAAAGTAGAAATGAGTTATCTTCTTTGATGGTGAAAAGTTCTCGTTCGAGTTGGTTGATCAGTGAGGAGGTAAAATAAATGGCATATAAGGCACTTACGGGAATGAAAATCGAGAAGGGTATATAAATCCATATAAGCCAACCATATTCAGCGTAGTTGTCTTTTTCCGACGAAATGCTATATCCATCCGTAAATAGCAGGATAAAAGAAATATAACAAAATGTTATCAATAGTGAGGTTTGAAATATAGTCAAACTATGAATGGTTCGTCCTTGACTCCGGCGGTAGAGTTCTTCGTTCACCTTCAGCACCCAAACCAGGAAGATAGTATCCCCCTTACGAACTGCGTATTTTAAGATAAAACCCAAGTCCCCATTTTTGTAAAAAAGATAGGATATGGACAATTTGACCGAAACCATGACCTCCTTGGTTTGCGAGTTCGAACA